>NZ_JBXVPZ010000042.1:0-36457 GCF_057961495.1 Streptomyces sp. P5F9
GTCCATGAGGGGTGGGGCAATGTCCGGGGTAGTGGGGACGTCCAGGACCGTTGCGGACGGGGCATGGCCCTGGGAGCACCCCGCCACCGGGAATCGGAGAATACGCACTGCACGCCGGCTTCTGAGCGAGGCGTGGTCCTTGTCGGTCCTGACCACGGGGCTGCTCGCCAGCGGGTACGCCTGGTTGGGGTTCCTCGCCGGGGGCGCAACGGGGGCGCTGTTCGGTGCCGTCGCGGGACTTTCGACGAGCGCCTTGCTGCACGTGCTCGTCAGCCGAGCGGTGTCGGGTCCGAGCGGACGCCGCGCTGCCGGATCAGGACAGCCCGACCGGCACCGACGGAACCGGCCCTGAAGGAAGGGATCTCCGCTCGTCGGCCACGGAGACCGGCTCCGCCCCCCTGGTCCGACGAGCGGGACGCAGCCGCGAGCCGAACTGTCCTTACGAGTACGGCATTTGTCCATCCTCGACGGGATCGCCCTGGGCCTCTGCCTGAACCGCACTACGGCCGACAGTCCTTGTCGACGGGACTTCCGCGGAGCCGCTCCGCCAGGGTTGGCACGACCGGGCCGGGGCACTGCGTCCGAACAGCCCGGCCCGGTCGTGCCGGTCAGCCGCCGGAAGTGGTCGCAGCCGTCGGCGACGTGGGCGTACGACGGCTCCGGGCTGCGCCGACGGCGAGGTCGACGACCAGGAACAGGGCCAGAGGGATGCCGAACAGCGGAATCACCCAGCCGATCGCCGCGACTACGACGATGCCGATCGCCACGGTCCGGGAGGGCAGGTCGCGCCAGGCGCCACGCGCGGGCGGGGTGCCGAGGAGGGCGCGGCGGTCGGCGCGGGTGGGGCGGCGCTGCCACCACATTCGGTAGCCCCAGAGGATCACGAAGATCAGGCCGATGGCCACGAGAGCGAGCGCGATCTGGTTGACGATGCCGAACAGCGTGCCCATGTGGGCGTTGATGCCCCAACGGGTCAGTTTGGACAGCACCGGCCAGTCGGCGAAGTCCACCCGGTCGACGACGGTGTCGGTCGAGGCGTCGACAGCGACGCTGTCCCGTCCGACGGGCCACAGGTTGCGGGTCTGCGTCACGGTCCAGGCGGTGGTGCCGTCCGCCGGTACGGCTATCTCCACCGTGCCGCTCAGACCGTCGTCACGAGCTGCTTTCAGCACGCCGTCGATCTCGCTCGGGTCGACGCTCTTGGCGGCGGCGGAACCCTTCGCCTCGGTCAGTGCGGTGGAGACCCCGGGCGTACTGGAGCGCAGCGAGTCGAGGGCCTCGCCGAAGTTGGCGCCGGCGTAGCGGGACCAGGTCAGACCGGTGGCGGAGAGACCCAGCAGCCCGATGGCGAGCCACACGCCGGTCACGGCATGCCAGTTGCGCGTGCGCCGTACGCCCTTCTTCGTGCCCCGTTCCGGCAGCAGCAGGCGCCGCGCGGTCCGGTTGCCGCGCTGACGGCGCCACCACAGGATCAGGCCGCCGAGGACGAGGACCCAGAGCCAGCTCGCGGCGATCTCGGAGTAGTACCGGCCCACCGTCCCGAGCTGGAGGTTGCGGTGGAAGGCGTCCAGCCACGTCTTGACGGGAGTGTCGGCGTACCAGGTGGTCAGCTGCCCGCGCACCTTGCCCGTGTACGGGTCGACGTAGACGGTGTGTGCGTTCTCCCCGAGTCGGGGCAGGGCGAAGTCCACCTGGGTGGTGTCGTCGCCGCTGCCGGGGCGTACGGCGGTCAGGGTCCCCGTCGGATGTTCCGTACGGGCGGCGGCCACCTGCTCCGACAGGGGCCGGACACTGCCACCGGTGTGGGAGACGTGCAGCTCCTTGCCGTAGAGAAGCGAGTCCAGTTGGGGCGTGAACGTGTAGAGCAGGCCGGTCACGGCCGCGACGAGCAGGAACGGCGCCACCAGGACGCCGGCGTAGAAGTGCAGCCGTACCAGCAGCGCGCCGAGGCCGCCCTGCCGACGGGCCGGAGCAGCGGTCGCGGTCGGCACTGCCGCGGGTTTCTCTTTGGTCGATCCGTCTGGTTCGGACAGGTCGGGGGTATCGGAGTTGACGGACATCAGTCCCACCTCGTGCTGTGTCGGCGGTGCACGAGGCACCGGGATCGGTGCGGGAACCGACGCCCGCTCGATTCGAGTCCCCGCGGCATCGCTCCACGGCCCGCTTTCGGCCGCTGCGTTGAAACAGTCGGATGGGTGGGCCCTTGAGTTCCCGCCCGCCTCGTGAATTCGGCTGCGCGGACGGCGAGTTCCTCGGACAGCCGCCCGCGTGTGGGCATGCGTCGAGCCGCCGGGCCGGAGATCTGGTCTCCGGCCCGGCGCCCCAAGAACGGGCCTCACCTCACTCGGTGCCGCTCGCCTCCAGGACTCTCCGTCGGCGCAGGCCACGGACGGTGAGGAACCCTCCACCCACCACAACGACAGCCCCACCCGCCAGGACGGTCACCCCCGTGGTGCGGCCGAGGCCGAGGAAGGTGTCGGACGTCCCCGTGTCCGGGGCCGGCAAGCTCAAGTGCGCGCAGACGGAAGGGGTGTCGGCGGGCTTGGTCCCGTCGACGGCCTCGAACTGGAAGGAGTTGGTCTGGGCGTCGCCGTCACCCGCGGTGATCGAGTACGTGAGCGTGATGATCCCCGCAGGCAGCGGAGACACGGCGGCGCAGGCCGTGGTGGTGTCGGTGACGACCGGCTGTCCCACGGGTATGGACGTGCCGTCGGGTCCGACCATGCTGATGTTCGGGGCGATGCCGACCGTCAGGTTGTTGAAGGTCAGCCGGACCACGCTGGTGCCCGCACCGACCTTGGCTCCGGGGGCCGGCGCCGCGTCCTTCAGCCCGGTGTGGGCGTACGCGGGTGTGCCGCACAGGAGCAGCAGCACACCCGCCCAGCCGAGCGGCGCGGCCGTCGCTCTCAGAAGTCGAAGTCGGCGCATGCGATCCGGTTGTCCTGTGCCTCGTTGGGGTGGATCACGATGGCGACCGCGCCCTTGCCGGTCTTGCGGGAGTTGTCGACCGTCGTCATGCCCGTTCCCGACTTGTCGGCGGTGAACATCAGGTGGATCTCGTTCGGGGGCATGGCCGGGCCGCCCTTCACGAACTGGAAGTGCTCCCCTCCGTTGTCGGCGGAGCAGTGCTGGGCATGCAGGTGCGCCATGTAGACGTGCCCGGGCTTGAGGCCGGTCAGGGAGACGGTGACCGTGGTGCCCTTGGAGCCCTGGGCCAGCCAGGCCGTGCCCTTGACGTTGTCCATGCCCGGCGGGCGGGTGTCCAGCATCTTGAAGGCGCCCTTCACCACGCTCGCGCCGGAGATCTTGTAGGCGGGCGTGGCCGAGGGGTCCCCCATCGCCATGCCGGACATCCCGTCCATGCCGTGGGCGGAGGACGAGGCGGACGACGCGGTCTCGGCGGAGGTGTGGTCGGCCGTATGGCCTCCGCAGCCGGTGGCGAGGGCCGTCGCGGCAGCCACCAGGACGGCGCAAGCGGCAAGTCGGGCCCTGCGCCGGGTGGTTCGGGGCGTCGGCGCCTCGCCGGACGTGGACGCACGGACAAGTCTGTTGTGGAGCATGGGATTCCCGATCGATCAGCGGAGCGGAGAGCACGCACCGTTGCTGCGCACAGGCAGGCGGGCATGCTCCGGGCCGGGTGGAGGAACCGACGCACGCGAGAGCGCACGCCGATCCGGGAAATGAACCGGCCCTGGCCAACGCCCGGAAACCACAGGGGAGTTCAGGGGCGTCAGGCGGACAGCGGGCCGGGGGACAGACGCGGGAGCGCCGAACCGGCTCTGGGTGGCCCTCTGCGGATGACGGCATGTTTCAGCACGGCGGAGACCGTCGGCCGAACTTCCGCCACGCCCACCGCGGTTCGACCAGCGAGGTTGCGGACTTCGCGCACCGTGCGTGCCAGCATGCGGCGGACACGCCGAAGCGGCGCGAACAGGGCCACGGCCAGGGCTCGGCCCAGCCGGTAGGCCGCCGTCTCACCCCGCCAGAGCCACAGCCCGCACACGACGGCGGCCAGCAGGTGGGCGAGGAACATCCCGGTGGAGCCGTGCCGTGCCATGACGGACTCCAGCGGCAGCATGCCCGCAGTGCCCGTTGTCCCGGCGCCCTGCATCACCATGCCCGAACCCGAGTGACCCATGTCCATGACCATGCCGGAAGGGGAGAAACCCGTCCCGTGGTTCATGCCGGTAGCCGCTTCCGTCCCCGGTACGCCGATGACCGAGTGGGCCGCGTCGAACAACAGGTGCAGCAGGCCCTGAGCAACGGCCGTGGCTCCGACCACAGTTGGAGCACCACGTTCGCGGCCGGTCAGCCACCAGGCGCCCGTCGCCGTCCCGGTGAACGCCAGGACCAGCGTCCACCACGGCGGGAGATCACCGGACATGACGGCGTGCCCCAGTGCCGTCGTCACGACGCAGACAGCCGCGAAGACTGCCGCCCGCAACGGACGCAGAGTGCCGACGCTCTCCACGGTCCACGCCGTGCGGGTCCCCCGGCGTGTTCCGGCGTCGCGGCACCTCCGGGGCATCGCACAACTCCTCGAACCGATGGGCTTCCTGGTTCCTTACGGGCGGGAGCAACCCGGCGTTCACGCCCCGGAGTTCACACCTCGGGGTTCGTCCCTTCCACGGCGGCACGAGCGGTACTGGCGTCGGCGGAGTACACCCGGCCCTTCCCGCATCCTTGGGGTTGTCATGATCCACTCCCGTGAACTCATCGAGAGCATCCTCGGCGGCGAGGTGCCGGCCGAGGCCATCGACGTACTCGCCGCGTGCGCGACGGGCACGCTCGCCGAGAAGGACGCCGACGGGCTGCGCAAGGCCATCGACCAGGACCTGGACCGCGCCGACGTCACGGCGCGAGCCACCGCATTCTGACCCGACCCGCCACAGCGGTCACGACCTGTGCGGCGGGCACGCCGAGCACCACGAGCACTGCCGTATCTGCGCCGAGACCACCGGTCAGGCCGCCGACGCCCGCAGGGACGTGCTCAACGCCGTACGTGCCTGAGCCCGCGGAGTCAGTCCCGTGAGGGCGGTGACGGCGGGCGACCGGACACCGCCCGCTCCACCAGCACGTACAGCAGCCCGCTGACCACCAGGCCGACCAGGCAGCCGACGACGGCACCGACCGCGCCGGCGACCACCTCGCCCAGCCAGCCGTAGCCTCCGGCCAGCACTGCCACCGTGGCGGCGGGCAGCAGCCAGGCCGGGCCGCCGCTCCCCGCCCTGCCTCCGCCGGACTGCTGATCCCAGGGCCACACCGCGTGCGGCCCGTTCCGCCGGGTGCGTGTCATCGGTCAGGCGACGGCTATGCCGTCCAGCTTGCCGGCCTTCGCCTCCTCCACCAGCGAGGCGAACTGGTCGACGCTCATCTGGACGCGCTGACCGAAGTCGTCGGTGAGCAGGACGCGGCGCTCCGCCGGTGCGCTCGGGTCGACGAACAGTTGCGGGCAGCCGCAGTTGCAGTTCCCGCAGAAGGTCGCCAGCGGTTCCAGGCCGTTGGTGTCGCTCATCGTGCACTGCCTTTCGGGGGGGGCGGGCGGCCGAAGGCATGTCGATCACCTGGGGCCCGGTACAGCCATGGACATACCCCCGGGCGCAGGACGAGACGCGCCCGCGCGCGGAGGGCCGGGGGCTCGGTCCTCTGCTGCCATGCGCCTGTTCACTCCCGATGCTTCCGTTTCATCGCACATCTCGGGAACCAACTCCCTTGTCTCTACGACTACTTGAGGAGGGGTCATTCGATTCGGCGGGAACCTTCTCCACCACCGTCACACGGCTGTTCACACCATCGCGGCCATGCACACGCTCATCAGTACGTCGGCCGCCGCCCCCTACCGGGAGAGGGCTCGGTGCCCCGCGAGACGAGGCAGATCGGAGGCGCCCATCTTTGGGGTCCAGAGCAGGACCCTGGAACCTGCGGCGGGCTCCAGGGTCCGATCGGGGTCAGCGCGCGGCAGGCTCGGAAGCCACGTCGCCCTCGGTCGCCGGCATCGCGTCGCGGGCGAGCGGCTGGGCGGCGTAGGTGATGCGGATGACGCCGTCGGCATGCCGCTCGGCGCTCGCCCGAACGCCGAAGACATCCCTGAGGATCTCCGGGGTCAGTACCTCCAGGACCGGCCCCGCAGCCACCACCGCTCCGTCGTGCAGCACGACGAGGTGGTCGCAGAGGCGGGCGGCCAGGTCGAGGTCGTGCAGGACCGCGAGGGTGGTGATGCCGGTGGCGCGGATCAGGTCCAGGAGCTCGAACCGGGCGCGGATGTCGAGGTGGTTGGTGAGTTCGTCCAGGACGAGGAGATGCGCGCTCTGCGCCAACGCACGCGCCAGCAGGACGCGTTGGCGTTCGCCGCCGGACAGGGAGGCGTAATCGCGGTGCGCGTACGGTCGTACGCCGCAGTGGTCGATGGCCTCCTGCACGGCCGTGTGGTCCTGGGTGCCGTCGCGTCCCAGCAGGCCGTGGTGCGGGGCGCGGCCCAGGGCGACGATCTCCGTCACGGTCAGGCCGGTGGTGTTGCCGGTGGCGTCCTGGAGGACGGCGGCGGTGCGGCGGGCCGCGGCGCGGGCGGACAGCGTCCATACGTCGTCCTCGCCGACCCTCACGACACCGTCCGCCGGGCGGAGCGAGCGGTAGACGGCGCGCAACAGGGTTGATTTGCCGCTGCCGTTGGGACCGACCAGGCCGACGATGTCGCCCTTGCGAGCCTCAAGGCTCACTCCGTGGAGGATCGGGCTGCGGTCCAGGGTGATGTGGAGCCGGTCGACGGTGAGTTTCATGGGGGCTTCAGTCCAGACCCTTGTTGTGGCGCAGCAGCCACAGGAAGAAGGGGGCGCCGAGGAGGGCGGTGAGGATGCCGAGCGGCAGTTCGTTGGGGCGGTCGAGGGTGCGGGAGAGCAGGTCGACGAGGACCAGGTAGACCGAGCCCAACAGGGCGGTCAGGGGCAGGAGTCGGCGGTGGTCGGCGCCGGTGGTGAGGCGGACGAGGTGCGGGATCATCAGGCCGACGAAGCCGATGGTGCCGGCGACGGCGATGACTGTTCCGGTCAGCAGTGCGCTGAGCACCAGGAGGACGGCGCGCAGCCGGTTGACGTCGACGCCGAGCGCGGTGGCGGACTCGTCGCCGGCGAGCAGGACGTTGAGCCGCCGGCCGAAGAGTGTCAGGAGGGCTGTCGTCACCAGTACGACCACGGTGACCGTGGGGAGTTGGTCCCATTGGGCTCCGGCCACGCTGCCCAGCATCCAGAACATGACGGTGCGCAACTCGTTGGGTGTCGCCTGGAGTTGGACGAAGCTGGTCGCCGAGAGGAAGACGTAGCCGACGGCGACTCCCGCCAACACCAGCCGGGTCGGCGCGAGTCGGCCCCGCCGCTGTCCGAGCGCGAAGACCAGCGCGCCCGCGACCACCGCGCCGATGAAGGCCGCCGCCGACACCCCGAGCCCGGCGAGCGCGGCGCCGCCGCCCAGGGTGATGACGAGGACCGCGCCGAGCGTGGCGCCGTAGGAGAAGCCCAGCACGATGGGGTCGGCCAGCGGGTTGGACACCACGGTCTGGAGCACCGCGCCCGACACGGCCAGGGCCGCGCCGACCAGAGCGGCCAACACCACGCGCGGGGTACGGAAGTTCCAGACGATCTGGTCGAGCGCGGGGTCGGAGGGTGCCGTCCCGGCGCCGGTGACGTGGTGCAGGACGATCGCCCACACGTCGCCGAGCGGGACGTTCACCGCGCCGATACTGATCGCCACGATCATGGTCGCGAGCAGGGCGATCGGCAGGAGCATGAAGGCCAGAGGAACCTTGATCCGGCTCAGAACGCGTCCGGGTGCAGCCTCTTGGCGATCTTCTCCACGGCCAGGTCGTTGCTGGGGCCGAGATACATCGAGTCGGAGAGCGTGAGGTACGTGTCGTTCTTGGCGGCCGGCCACTGGGGGAACTCCTTGAGCAGCTTCTTGGCGTATGCCGCCGGGTCGGGGTCGTTGTAGCTGATGACGACTACGGCGTCGACATCGGTGGCGGCCACCTTCTCCTTGCTCAGGTCGGCGAAGGTGGTCTTCGAAGCGCCGGCGAAGGCGTTGGTGCCACCGGCTTTGGCGAGGATGTCGTTGATGATGCCGTTGGCGACGACGGAGCTGAAGTCGTTGCCGCCCATCGACATGTTGGAGAACAGCACCATGATCTTGGGGGTGTTCTTCTCCCCCTTGACCTTCGCCGAGACCGCCGCGATGTTCTTCTCGGAGGCGGAGATCAGCTTCTCGGCCCTGGCGCTGACGTTGAAGATCTTTCCCATGTCGCGGAGCAGTCGGTAGCTGTCGGCGACGGTCATCTTCGAAGGGTCGTCGTCGCAACCCTGCGGGGAGACATAGCTGTTGGCTCCCACCTGCTTCAACTGCTCGCGGGTGGCGAAGCCGTTCTTCTGGTCGAAGCCGTACGTGGTGACGGACAGGACGAGGTCGGGGCGCAGACCGAGCATCGCCTCGCGGGGGATGTCGTAAGCCTCGTTGAGTTTGACGTCACCGGTGGGCAGCTTCTTGATGGCCTCGGCGCGGCCCGCGACTTCGGACATGCCGTAGGACTGCTGGTTGGCGACGATCTTGTCCTGGAGTCCGAGGGCGAGGAGGGTGGAAACCTCGGCGACGGAGGCGCCGTTCATGACGACGACGCGGCTGGGTGCCTTCTTGAACGTCTCGGTCTGACCGCAGTTCTCCAGGGTCACCGGGTAGCCGGTCTTCGACGCGGCGGCCTCGGTCGTCGTGCCGCTCGCTCCGCCGTCGTCCGAGGAGTCGCCGCATGCCGCCGTGAGGAGGCAGAGGGCTGCGGCCAGGGCGGTGGCGACCGGCCGGTTGATCGACATGCGGGCTCCTTGCGTATGGGGCTGCTCATAGGCTGAAGGGATCTGCCGCAGTAGTCGGGGCGGCGGCACGACGGGTTCCCGACAAGTCCCTTTGATTTGGCGGGTGTTGACGGGCGTTGTCGGGTGAGGCGGCAGTCCGGCAGGGGCGGGCGGCGGGCCGTGCGGCGACACCGCGTACGCCGGTGCGAGCCGACGGGATCGCCTTCTGTTCTGTGGCACGCCGCAGTAGTCGTGCCGTCGCCCTGTCGAGTTCCCGGTCGCGGGTCCAAGTGAGGGCCGGCGCCTGCCAGGAGGCGCCGGCCCTCACATCACGCCGCCTGGACGGCCTCGGTCTCGGCTTCGAGCAGCAGGCGTTCCAAGGCGATCCTCGCCCGGGCCACCCTGGAGCGGATCGTGCCCACGGGGCAGCCGATGAAGCGTGCCGCCTCCTCGTAGGGCAGACCGACCACCTGGGTCAGTACGAACGCCTCGCGGCGTTCGTCGGGCAGCGCCTCCAGCAGGTCGAGGAGTGCGATGCCGTCGTCGAAGCCCGGCAGGTCGCAGGGCTGGGTGCGTTCCAGGGCCAGTTGCCAGTCGTGCGCGTCGGCCAGGCGCGGTCGGACCGCGGCCCGGCGGAAGCTGTCGGCCACCGCGCGGCGGGCGATGGACAGCAGCCAGGTGCGGGCCGAGGCGCGGCCCTCGAAACCCGGGAGGCTGTCGAGGGCCCGTACGAACGTGTCCTGGGTCAGGTCGTGCGCGGCCTGGGGGTCGCCGCTGAGATGGGCGACGTAGCGCAGTACGTCGCCGTGGAGCGCGCGGACGAAGTGCTCGGTCGCGTGGGGATCGCCGTTGCGGGCGGCCAGGGCCCAGGCGGTGGCGGAGGCGTCCGCCGCGGCACGCTCCGCCCGGCGGGGAGCGGGCAGCACAGAAGTGATCACGTGGTGTCCTTCTCGGGTCGTCCGGGGCCGACGTCCCGCAACGGGGCACGGCTCTCCGGCACATGGGGTGCGGCCGTACACGATGGGTACGGCGATGCCCGGGGCTCGTCGCGCGCTCGTCGGCCCGCACGAAGAGGTGTGCGGCCCTGGGAAGACCCGCGCCGGAACGCGGCCGGAACGCGGTAGGACGAAGAGCGGGTGAGCCCCCGGTGGATCCGGCTGTCTCAGATGACAGCGGCGCCCGTGGGCGGCCCCCGGGAGGTGACGGAGTAGCAGAGAAGGAAGCGGGCCAGAGACGACTCGTACGCGGCGGTGCGGCGCCTGCGCACGGACGGGCGGCGGGCCGGTACCGGCAGCGCCAGCAGCATCCGCAGGGGAGCCACCAGCCGCGCTGCCGCCGCCCGCAGGACGCGGAAGACGGCGCGTTCGCCGTACGCGAGCCACATCCCGCACAGGACGGCGGCGACGAAGTGGGCGGCGAGCATGCCGAGCGAGGCGCTGCCCGTCATAGTGTGCGCGTGCCCCATGTCGGCCGAGCCGTGCGCCATGTGGGTCATGCCGCTCATGTCCATGGCGTCCATAGCGTTCATCGACATGGAGTCCGAGGAACCCATGTCCATGCCGCCCATGCCGGCCGACGGTATACCGCTCCCGGGCGTCAGGGTCTGGCCCAGGGAGAACGCCTCGTGAAGCACCGTCTGGGCGGCGACCACGACCGTGACGATCAGCCCGCGCCCGCGCTCACGGCCGGCAAGGAACCAGCCGGCCGTGCCGGTCGCGGCGGCGCCGGCACCCATGGTCCACCAAGGGACGGGAGTGCCGGACATCATCACGTGGCCGAGGGCGGCCAGCAGCACGCAGGCGGCGGCGAACACACCGGCCCGCAGCGTGCGGCACCACCCTCCGACAGTCATAGCGCGCCCATCTTTGCACCCGACGTCTGATCGTCATCAGGGGGTACGGGCGCACACCGGGTCCTCGACTCACCACGGAAGCAGTGACTCATGTCACATGACGGCACCGGGAACTCGGTGACCGTTCGGTACGACTACTGGAAGGAGACGGTCCCGGGACGCACCACGACGGCAAGCACCGTGACCCGCCCGCTGCGCCGGAATTCGAAGGTGAAGGGGACGAGGTCCCCCGAGCGCCACTTCCCCGAGGCCGCTGAGACCGTCAGGTCCACCCCGGTCGGCGACATGGCGAGGCTGCCGCCCGCCTGAATGTCGACGGAGTCGATCGCGGTGCTGTAGGCCCCGTTCCCCTCGGTCATACGGTGCCGGGAGAGAGCGATGCCGCCAGGGACACGGGGTGAAGTGACCCGTATCAGGCGGTCGGCCGAGCCGCCCTCGTTGGCGACGCGGAAGAACGCCGCCGTCTCCTCGACTCCGGCGGACGGCAGCAGAAGACGCCCCTCGGTGACCCGGATGCGCGCCGGAGTTCCGGCCTCACCCGTGCCCGTCCACGCGGTCAGGCCCGCCAGGGCCACACTGCACGCGGCGACGGGCACGAGGGCGGCCAGTACGGCGTCCCTCAGCCGCCGCCGCGCGCCGATCCGGGACGATATCCGGGCCAGGATCCGCCTCATCGGGCACCGCCCTTCCCGGATCGGGCCCGTCGCCCTGGTCCGTGCCCTCGTCCTGGTCCGTGCCCTCGCCCTGGTCCGCGTCCTCGTGCGGGAGAGGGCTGCCAGGCACGCAGGCGCAAGCTGTTGCACACCACCAGCACAGAACTGGCGGACATCGCCGCGGCGGCGACCATGGGGTTGAGCAGCCCGACCATGGCGAGCGGCACGGTGACGACGTTGTAGCCGAAGGCCCACACCAGGTTGGCGCGGATCGTTCCGAGGGTGCGCCGGGCCAGCCGTACGGCGTCGGCGAGCGCCTCGATGTCCCCGCGTACCAGGGTCAGGTCGGCGGCCCCGATGGCCACGTCCGTGCCGGTGCCCATGGCGATGCCCAGGTCGGCGCCGGCGAGGGCGGCGGCGTCGTTCACACCGTCGCCGACGACCGCGACCCGGTGGCCCTCCTCCTGCAACTGCCGTACCAGAGCGGCCTTGTCCTCGGGAGAGCAGCGTGCGTGTACGTCCTCGATACCGAGGGCGTCGGCCACCGCCTGCGCGGGCGCCTTGCGGTCGCCGGTGGCGAGCACCGGGCGGATGCCCAGCCGTCGAAGCTGGTCCACGGCCCGGTAGCTGCCGGGCCGCACGAGGTCGCCGACGGCGATCAGGGCTGTGGCGTGGCCATCGACGCGCACGAGGACGGGCGTGTGCGCGGCGTTCTCAGCCACCGCCAGGGCCTCGGACAGTACGTGGGGCAACTCGCCCTCGGGCACGACGACTTCGACCGTACGGCCCTGCACCAGGCCCTTGACGCCCTGCCCCGGTGTGGCCACGAAGTCCCGCACCGGCGGCAGCGGTTCGCCTCCCGCCGAGCGGTGCGCGTACGCGGTGATCGCCCGGCCGAGCGGATGCTCGGACCCCTGCTCCACCGCCCCGGCCAGCCTCAGTACCGCCTCCAGCCCCAACTCGCCGGACACTGTGGTGACTTGGGCGACGCTCATGTGGCCGGTGGTCAGCGTGCCGGTCTTGTCCAGTACGACCGTGTCGACATGTTGGAGCGCCTCCAGTGTCTGCGGCCCGCTTACCAGCACGCCCAGTTGGGCCCCGCGCCCGGTGGCTGCCATCAGCGCTGTCGGCGTGGCCAGGCCCAGTGCGCACGGGCAGGCCACCACGAGGACGGCCACGCAGGCGGTGAGCGCCGCCTGCGGGTCGGCTCCGGCGCCGAGCCAGAATCCGAGGACGGTCACCGCGATGCTCAGCACGACGGGTACGAAGACTCCGGCCACCGCGTCGGCCAGCCGCTGCGCCTTGGCCTTGCCCGCCTGAGCGTCGGTCACCAGCCTTGTGATCCGGGCGAGTTGGGTGTCCGCGCCGACGGCCGTGGCTCGCACCAGCAGCAGTCCGCCGACGTTGACGGCCCCGCCGACCAGCGCCGAACCGGGGCTCACCTCGACGGGTTCACTCTCGCCGGTGACCAGCGACAGGTCGACGGCGGAACTGCCCTCCGTCACACACCCGTCGGTGGCGACCCGTTCACCCGGCCGTACGACGAAGACCTGCCCGACCCGCAGTTGTTCGATGGGAACGGCCCGCTCACCGTGCTCGTCACGGACGGACACCTCCTTGGACGCCAGCTCCGCCAGCGAGCGCAACGCGGCGCCGGTGCCACGCCGTGCGCGCGCCTCCAGGAACCGCCCGGTCAGCACGAACAGCGGGACGCTGACCGCCGCTTCGAGATACACGTGCGCCGTTCCGTCCGACGCGGACGGCAGCAGGCTGAACGGCATCCGCATCCCAGGGTCGCCCGCTCCCCCGAGGAACAGCGCGTACGCCGACCAGGAGAAGGAGGCCACGACGCCCAGCGAGACGAGCGTGTCCATGGTAGCCGTGGAATGACGCAGCCCCCGTACCGCCCGGGTGTGGAAGGGCCAGGCGCTCCACACCGCGACCGGGGCGGCCAGCGCGAAGCACAGCCACTGCCAGTTGCGGAACTGCAGGGCCGGCACCATCGAAAGCACCAGGACCGGCACGGCGAGCAGCGCGGTGACGAGGAGCCGTTCGCGTTCCTGCCGGGCAGCGGCCTCGGAACCGTCCGCGTCGACGTCCGCTTTCCCCTCCTCCTCGCGGGCGGGCGGTGCGGGCAGGGCAGCCTGGTATCCGGCCTGCTCGACCGCGGCGACGAGTTCCTCCGCCGGGAGACTCTCCGGATGACTGACCCGGGCGAGCCCGGTGGCCAGGTTCACCGTCGCGGTGACACCCTCCAGCTTGGCGAGCTTCTTCTCCACCCGCCGGACGCAGGCCGCGCAGGTCATTCCGCCGACGGTGATGTCGGTCGTGACCATCAGGCTCGTCACCGGTTCGCCCGCCATCACTCACCGCTCCTGTGCGTCCCCGGCATGTCCTGCGTGCTCCCGCCCGACCCGGACATGTCTTCCATGCCGCCACTGCTCCCGCCACCGCTGCCGCCGTCTCCTCCGGTGCTCGTCCCGGCGCTCCCGGTGCCACGCATTCCGGGCGCGACCGGTCCGGCGGCCGATCCGACGGCGTACGACACCGAGAACATCAGCACGAGCAGCAGCAGGAAGCCGCAGAGCGCGGGCGGCGGCAAGAGTCCGCGGGGCATCACACCCATGAGACGGAAAGACTGTCGGAACTCGGCCATGCCCGGCCTTCCTGGTCGCATCGAACCATCCTGCGAAACGGGGCAGTTGAAGCCCTGTCGCTCCAGTAGTCGGCGGGACAGAACACCGAGTTCCGGCGCCTAATCGTGATGTACGTCTCAGGGGAGGCGGACGTCTCACTTGTCGCGGCCCTGGGCCCAACGAGAACGGACGGCCAGGTCGGCAGCGGTGCGCTCGAACTCCTCCGGGCGCCATTTCCGCAGCCCATCCGCCCAGGTCATAAACTATCCAGCCCGTCAAACTCCGTCGCGCCGATGCCCGGATGACCGTGCCGACGCAGGAATCGGTCACATCGGTGGAGTGACAGAAGTCCCCGCTCATCGCCCCCGCCCTCACCGGACGCCTGTTGCCGGCTTGCGCTGACGGTCGGTCAGCGCAACACGTAAGAGCAGGTCAGCGGCACAGCAGACACATTCCCGCCATGCGCCTTCCAAGCGCCTGCTCTGGCGGCCATGACCGAACGCGCCGACGCCCACGCGGTCACCTACGGCCTGGACGCGCACTCCCGCTTCGCCGACTTCGTCCAGTTCGCGGCGACGCGTCGCACAGACGTCAGCAGATAGGCGCGTACGGCGTGCTCGGGCCCCGAGCCGCCGCGCACCGCCTGGAGCATGCGGGCGAAGACCTCGGCGGTCAGGTCGTCGGCGGTGTGCCCGTCCCGGCAGCAGGTGCGCGCGTAGCGACGCACGGCGTCCGCATGACGCCGATACAGCTCCTCGTACGCCGTGTCGTCACCGGCGCGCATCCGCTCGATCAGCGAAGCGTCGGCCGCAATGGCAGCCTCGATAGGCTCGGACCCCCGAGGGAAGCGTCCTTCCCAGCCTGGCACCTGCGTGGAGCCGATGCCTCCCGAACCTACGTCACTGCCAACGAGTGACTCGTCCCACCCGTCAGCACTCATCAGCACTCATCGCGAAAGCCCCCGCCAAACGCTCTCCGTCGAGGACGTTCTGAATCTGGGCGACATCGTCGTGGTCGGTGACGGGGTAGCTCTGCACGACGTGGATGAACCCGATGCCGGGCCCCGCGCTGCTTGTCGCGTATGCGGGTCAGCTGGGCCGGAGGTAGCGGCGGGTGATTGCCGTCCACTCCTCGTCCGCCCGTCCGGGGACGAGCCGGCCGGCTGTCTCCCACTGCCGAACGAGTTCGGTGAAGATCGGCTCCAGGTCGGGACGCGGAACCGCTTCATCGCCTCTGCGCCACACACGGGTGACGGGCGTGAACCACATCGTCGTCGTGGCCCCGTCCGGCTCGAAGCCGCATGGGTCATCGGGTTGGCCTGCGTACGTCACGGTCTTCCTGTTCGCCGTCGGCTGCCCGCCGGTCAGCCCAGTGACATGGGCAGGCCAGGCCGTGCGGTGGGCGGTGTCCCGGCGGCTGTCGTCGCCGGGACACCTCGGATGGGGGAACTGGGGCTGCCGGCCCCAGGAGCTGGACTCGGCGTCGTGGCCGAGCCTCCAGCGGTCGACAACTGCGCCGGGGCAGGCTGGAGAGACCGTCAGGTGAGCCGGCGGCCGAGTTCGTCCAGGGCGTGTGCGGTTGCGGAGAGGGGGTAGCGGGCGGCATTCGCGTATCCGGCCTGCCGCAGGGCGGGCAACAGTCCGGGGGCGGTCCGCAGGCGCTCGATCTCGCGGGCGAGGGGAGCGGTGCGGGTGAAGTCGGTCGCCATCCCGGAGCCGGCCAAGGTCTCGGTGAGGCCCGGAACCGGCTGGTAGAGGACGGGCAGCCCGCAAGCCTGGGCTTCGAGGGTCACCAACCCCATGGTCTCCGGTGCGAGCGCCGGCTTCACGAGCACGTCGTGCTCGGTGAAGGCCCGCCACAGCTGCGGGCGGCGCAGCCAGCCGAGGTAGCGGATCCGCATCCCGGTGCGCTGCAGAAGCGGAGCCAGCGCCTGGAACTGGGTCCGGGGGGTGGCGACGCTCAGCTCGACACCGGGGATCGCGGCCAGGCCGGCCAGGTGTGCGGCGCCCGTCTCGGCGGTCAGTCGTCCTGCGTACAGCAGTCGCAGATGGCTCGTCGACGAACGGGGCGGCCTGGCAGGCGGGGCGGTCAGCAGGTGGTCGGGGATGCCCCACGGGATGTGGGTGATCTTGCGGCGGTCGATCGGGGCGAGCTTGAGCAGGAGGTCGGCCATCGCAGCGGTCGGCACCACAATGGCATCGGCGGCCCGTGCGGTCTCGCGCAGGATCTGCATCTGCTCGCGGTGCGTCCTGGCGCAGATCAGGTCGGTGCCGTGGACGAGGGCGATCCTCGGGTGCGCGGGCAGGGCCCTGATCAGGGCCGGGGTGGCGCCGAAGGTGAGGTGCTGCAGGTGCACAACGCCGATTCGGGCCGGGTCGAGTGCGGCCGTGAGGGCCCTGCGCAGGGCGAGGACGTAGCGGCCGAATGCCGGGCCGTGAAGGCACTTGCCTGCCACCGACAGCAGTTCCAGTCCGCCCGGGAGGCGGAAGCGTGGGTTGGTGGGAGCGAGTATGAAGGCACGGGCCGGAATGAGGGGACTCTCACCGGTGTAGAGACCGAGGTAGCGTTCGGCGCTGCCGCCGAGGCTGCCTGCGGGCACGTCCATGAAGGTCGCGGCCAGTGGCCGGGACGGTGGAGGGACAGCGGGGTTCACCGGGGGTCTCCTTGGATCTCCTCGTACAGGCCGTACAGCCGGTCCGGGTTCCCTGCGGCCGGCCCGGATTCATGCCGGGCGGGGCGGGTCTGATCGGTGTCGAAGACGAACGCGATCTCTGGGAACGCCACGGTCATGACCTCGCTGGGGGTGGGTTGTCGCCCGCGGCGAGCTGGGCGGCGCGGCCGGCCACGAGGTCTGCCCGCTCGGCATCGTCGAGGGTGTCGCTCTCCTTGAGCACGGTCAGAATCTGCCGCCAGAGCGTCAACGCCCGCTCCCGGCGTTGCGTGCAAGCGTCGTGGCGGCTGACTCGTCGGGTGCGGCCGGTGTGGGGGGTGTTTGTCCCGCAGGCAGGCATGCCGTGGCGAGGAGCACCGCGCTGAGGCCGTAGGTCCGGCCGTCGGAGGGGAATGCCGGCACAGATTCCGAGTCGTCGTCCACGGTTGCCTCGTCGAACAGCGCCCTGGCGGTCAGGGCCGGATTGCCGTGCATTGCGCCGTGCGTGAGCGCGGTGCCCGACGGACCCTTGGCGGCTTCCCCCGTGCAGAGAATGACTGCCGGGTCATCATCGGCACGGTCGACCACGGCGGGGTGGTGGGGCCAGAAGACCACCTGGTCGAGGAAGGCGAGGCTGATCGGGACGAGCGTCGTGTCACCTGTCTCGGCTTCCTGGGCCCGCTCGGCGTCCGATGCGTAGAAGACAAGTCGTGCACCGCAGGCGGTGCCCCGGGGCCGCGGCGCAAGCAGCCGGGGCCGGGGGTAGAGCGGCACGACGATCGCCCCGGCGCGCAGAGCACCGAAACAGAGGGCGGGGAAGGCCGGGACATTGGGCAGTCTCATCCCCACGCGATCGCCGGGGCGCACGCCGTGGGCGAGCAGCCCGCCGGCCACCCGGGCGCTGAGCTCGTCCAGCTCGGCATAGCTCAGGACACTCTCGTCGACGCGCACCGCCGGTCGCTGTGGGTGCCGTTCGGCCGCTTCCGCCAGGGCAGTGGCGAGATTGCTCACGTCAGTTCGCTTTCATGCACGCAGGTCTGATCTTTACGTGACGATCCTCGCAACAGGGACCTGCCGGACACCATGTCGGCATCGACACCCTTTTCTGTCCTCGTCGACAACGACCCAGCAGGGACTCGGTCGTTGGGGAAAACCCGTGACCGACGCTGCCCTAGGCTCGGCCACGTGCACGTGACAGAGTCCAGACGCATCGTGGCCGAACTGGCCAAAATCCTGCTCGGCAGGCTCGATGCCATCGCCACGGAGATGGCCGAACTGACCTACGAGAACATTGAGTTCTACCGAACCATGGTGGTGCGCCCGGAGGACCTGTGCGCGTCCCTGCGCCGCAACTTCCATGGCGCCATCAGCTACCTCGCCGACCCCGCCGAGCCGTCGTTCGACCTTTCCGGGCCCGCGGAAACAGGCCGGCAACGCGCCCTGCAGAACGCGCCGTTGCCAGAGATCCTGCGTGCCTTCCGCTTGGGGGCCCAACACCTCTGGGAGCAACTTCTCCATGAGGCAAGGAAGTTGGGCGGAGACGCGCCTGACGCGCTCCTGGAATCGGCGGGGCGGATCTGGGAGATCGCCGACGCGCAATCCTCGGTCCTCACCGACGCCTATCGGAAAACGCTCGCGGAACGGATGGTGGAGACCGACCGGCGCCGCTCCGCCCTGGTCGCCGAGCTGATCGACGGGCCCTCCTCGGACAGCGACACCATCTGGGAGGTCGCACGCATGCTCGACTTCCCGTTCCAGGGATCGTTTCTCGTCGTGACCGCCGAGGCCCTCACCGTCGGCGATCCGCCACTGCCAGGACTGGACAGCCGGCTACGAGCCCTCGACGTCGGATCGGCGTGGCGTGCGCAGCCGAGTACCGAGACAGGGGTGCTCTCCTGCCCGCAACGGCAGCCAGTGGAACGGATCCTCGATGCCGTACGCGCCGTCGCGACAGGCCGCGTCGGCGTGAGCCCTCTCTACGACCGTCTCGACCAGACGAGCCGTGCGCTGCGGTACGCGCAAGTCGCGGCGCAGTCACTGCCCCCAGGCGCCGCGGCGGTGCGCCAGCTCGACGACACACCACTGACGGAACTGGTGATGCACAACCTGGAAACCACCCAGCGCGCCGTCCACCGCATTCTCGGCGGCGTACTCTCCCTGCCCGAGGACGACCGCACCACTCTGCTCGCCACCGCCCGAGCGTGGCTCGGAGCACACGGATCGGCGGCCGAGGCGGGACGGGCTCTGTACTGCCACCAGAACACGGTGCGCTACCGCATGCACCGCCTGGAGGAGTTCCTGCGCGGCCCCCTGGACGACCCGAGGATCGTCGCCGAACTCTCCATGGCACTCGACGCCGTGGGCACCTTCCCCACCCTCCTGGAGCAGCGTCCGCCACCTCTGACTCCCTGACGGACCGCTGCGGGCTGGAGACATCCCGTCGTTGCCCTGTCGGCTGTGCGCTTTCGAGTCCGTATCTCAGCCGGCGGCGCTGATGACGATTCCCACCACGAGGTTGATGGCCGTGGCGAGAATGCTCGTGCCGAAGACGTAGGACATCAGCGAGTGCCGCAGCACGATCGCGCGGATCGTGGAACTTGAGACATCCGTGTCGGACACCTGATAGGTCATGCCGAGGTTGTAGCTGAAGTAGAAGAAGTCCCGGTACGCCGGCGGATCGTCCGAATTGAAGTCGATGCCGCCCCCGGACTCGTAGTGCACGTAGGCATATCGGGTGGCGTACATCAGGTGCAGCGCGGCCCAAGCCGTGAAGACCCCACACAGGGCGGTCGCGGCGTGGCCGGTGTCGGACTCGCCGCCGTGCAGGTTCCTCGGTGACGGGCCGGAAGTCCTCACGTCGCGCATCGCGGTGAGTGGTTGCGGCATCCATCGGCCACAGCACCGCCCACCCCGCCAGCACGAAGAACAGTTCCATCGCGGCGATCCCGGCCAGCACACCCAGTGGTGCGTCGGTCGGCAGTCCGACGGCCGCGCCGACCACGGCTCCGAGGACCACGGCCCCGGGCTGAGGCGACAACCCGACGGGAACACCGGGTATGTACCCACCATGCCGATCCGGCACCGCCTCGTTCTTCCGAAGACCCGGAACGGCCGACGCCGATCAGTCGCCAACTCCGCAACGACACGTGGGCCAAAGCCCACATTCGTGCTGTTCAGGGCCATGCGCGCAGTGCACCACCAGCAGACCAAGAACCTGCTGGGCGCTCCGCTCATGCGGCTGAGCATGACTGCTTGGCACCACGACATTCCCGGCGCCCCTGCCTTACAGCCTTGGCCATCAGACCGACGAGCGTCATTTCAGCGTCAAGATATCGCCCTTAACTCCCACACCGCACATAACGCGCACCCACAAAACCGCAGGTCAGGACGGCTTGGCCACCGGCTCCAGAATCGCCACGCACTCCACATGATGAGTCATCGGGAACAGATCGAACGCCCGAAGCGTCCGCACCCGATACCCGCCGTCCCGGAAGTACGCCAGGTCCCGAGCCAACGCCGCCGGATCGCAGGCCACATAGGCGATCTTCCGCGCCCCGAGCGACGACAGGTGCTCCACGGTCTTCTTGCCCGCCCCCGCCCGCGGCGGATCGAGCACGATCAGGTCGACCTCACTGATCCCCGTCCGCGGCAGCACGCTCTCGACCTTGCCCTGCTCGATCCGCACCCGCTCGAACCCGGCGAGATTGTGCCGGGCGTCCTCGACCGCGCGCTTGCCGGACTCGATGCCGAGGACCGCGCCCTTGTCGCCGAGGCGGTCGGCGAGGGCGCCGGCGAAGAGGCCGACGCCGCAGTACAGGTCGAGGGCCATGTCGCCCTTGCGCGGCAGCAGGCCCTGCATGACCGCCTTGACAAGGGTGTCCGCGGCCATCGGGTGGACCTGCCAGAAGCCGCCGCTGCCGACGCGGTACGTACGGCCGTCGGCCCGCTCGCGCACGAACGCTCGGCCGTGGACGCGGTGGATACCGCCGTCGTGCTCCTCGACGCGCATGACCGAGACGGGGCGTTCCAACTCGACCAGGGGCAGGCGGGCGCCGGGGCGGGGCTCCAGGATGACCATGCGGTCCTGGGAACCCGTCGCCGCGATCGCCTCGACCGAGGCCATGCCGGACCAGTCGCGCTCCTCGATGCCCAGCTCGCTGACGCCCGGTGCCGCGATCATGCAGTGCTCGACCGGCTCGACCTCGTGCGAACGGTGCTTGCGCAGACCGGCGTTGCCGTCGACGTCCACCGCGTACTGCACGCGCGTGCGCCACCGCGGCACCTGGCCCGCGGGCAGCTTGTCGCCCTCGGCCGGCATCACCGTGCCGTCCCAGCCGGCCTCCTCGGGCGTGAGCCCCGCGAGCCGCTGCAACTGCTCGGTGATGACCTCGCCCTTGAGGCGACGCTGAGCGCCGGGCTTGGCGTGCTGCCAGTCGCAGCCGCCGCAGCGGCCGGGCCCGGCGTACGGACACGGCGCCTCGACCCGGTCCTTGGACTCCTCCAGGATCGTCACCGCGTCGGCACGCAGGAACCGGGCGCCCTCCTCGCCGTCGGTGACCCGCGCGACGACGCGCTCACCGGGCAGCGCGTGCCGGACGAACAGCACCTGACCCTCAGACGTACGGGCGATGCAGTGCCCGCCATGGGCGACGGGGCCCACCTCGACCTCGTACTCCTCCCCCACCAGCGATTTCTTCGGTTCTGCCTGCATGGCGGGGTGACTCCACAACGTCAAAGGGGGTACGGCCGGACAACAGCCCACCAGTCTACGTGGACCCCGCCCGGCCGCTCACCACAAAGCAAAGCAACCGACGCTAGAGCTTGGACTTGGAGGACTCGCTGTGCCGCTCCTCCGCAGGACCTCGCCGCACCGCACCCGGCGCACTCCACTCCTGCCGCTTCCGCGCCCGGTTCTTGGCCGCCTCGGAGGACTCCAGCTGGTACGGCACCGACGTCACCATCACGCCCGGCGTGAACAGCAGCCGGCCCTTGAGCCGCAGCGCGCTCTGGTTGTGCAGCAGATGCTCGTACCAGTGGCCGACGACGTACTCGGGGATGATCACGGACACCGCGTCCCGCGGCGACTCCTTCCGCAGACTCTTCACGTACTCGATGATCGGCCGCGTGATCTCCCGGTACGGCGAGTCCAGCACCTTCAGCGGTACGTCGATCCCGCGCCGCTCCCACTCCTCGCGCAGCGCCTTGGTCTCCGCCGGGTCGACGTTGACGCTGAGCGCCTCCAGCGTGTCCGAGCGCATCAACTTGGCGTAGGCCAGGGCCCGTAGCGCCGGACGGTGGATCTTGGAGATCAGGACGACCGAGTGCACGCGGGACGGCCGGAGGCTGTCGTCGCTCGGGCCCTCGGGGGCCGCGATCTCCTCGGCGACCCGGTCGTAGTGCTTACGGATCGCGGTCATCGTGGCGTAGAAGATGCACATGCCGAGCAGCGCCACCCAGGCGCCGTGGGTGAACTTCGTGACCAGGACGACGACCAGCACCAGGCCGGTGAAGAACGCGCCGAAGGTGTTGATCGCGCGCGAGCGGACCATGTGGCGGCGCTTGGCCTGGTCCTTCTCGGTGGCCAGGTGGCGGTTCCAGTGCCGGACCATGCCGGTCTGGCTGAGGGTGAAGGAGACGAACACGCCCACGATGTACAGCTGGATCAGACGGGTCGAGTCGGCACCGTAGATCGCCAGCAGCAGTGCGGCCGTGCCGGCGAGCAGCACGATGCCGTTGGAGAAGGCCAGGCGGTCGCCGCGGGTGTGCAGCTGGCGCGGGAGGTAGCGGTCCTGGGCGAGGATCGAGCCGAGCAGCGGGAAGCCGTTGTACGCCGTGTTGGCGGCCAGGAACAGCACCAGCGCGGTGGCCGCGGCGAGCACGACGAACAGGAAGCTGCCCTTGCCGAACACGGCCTCGGCGACCTGCGAGATCACCGGGTTCTGGACATAGCCGGAGCCGATCGCGACGCCGTTGTGCAGCAGGTCGCTGCCGGGGTTCTCGGCCATGCGGACCTTGGTCGTCATGGCGAGGGCGATGATCCCGCAGAACATCGTGACGGCCAGGATGCCCATCGCCGCGAGCGTGGTCGCCGCGTTCTTCGACTTGGGCTTGCGGAAAGCCGGGACGCCGTTGGAGATCGCCTCGACACCGGTGAGCGCCGCACAGCCGGAGGAGAAGGCGCGCAGCAGCAGGAAGACCAGGGCGAAGCCCGCCAGGCCCTGGTGTTCGGCCCTGATGTGGTAGGCGGCGGTCGGCGCGCGCATGGTGTCGCCGAGGACCAGGCCGCGGAAGGCGCCCCACGCGATCATGACGAAGACGCCCGCGACGAAGACGTACGTCGGGATCGCGAACAGCGAGCCGGACTCCTTCACCCCGCGCAGGTTCATCAGCGTGAGCAGCACCACGACGGCGATCGCGCAGAGCACCTTGTGCTGGACCACGAAGGGGACCGCGGAGCCCAGGTTCTCGATGCCGGAGGCGATCGACACGGCGACGGTGAGGACGTAGTCGACGAGCAGGGCGCTGGCGACGGTGAGGCCGGCCTTGGGGCCGAGGTTGGTGGTGGCCACCTCGTAGTCGCCGCCACCGCTGGGGTAGGCGTGGACGTTCTGCCGGTAGGAGGCGACCACGGTGAACATCAGCACCACGACCGCGACCGCGATCCAGGGGCTGAAGTGGTACGCCGACACGCCCGCGATGGAAAGGACCAGCAGCACCTCGCCGGGCGCGTACGCCACGGAGGACAGCGGGTCGGAGGCGAAGACGGGGAGTGCGATGCGCTTCGGCAGGAGCGTTTCGCCCAACCGGTCGCTGCGCAGTGCGCGCCCGATGAGGATGCGCTTGGGCACGTCGGTCAGTTTGGACACAACAGAGGATCGTAGGCCTTCGAACAGGCGATCCTCTACATTCCCCCGCCTTACCCCCTGTCATCTGCCTCACGAGTGAAATAAAGGACGAGCGGAGTTGCGGATTCCGTCAAGATCGCCGACCTCGTGTCTATATGACAAAACCCCGCTCCCGCCGCCTCCTGGAGGTTCCATGCCCGCGACCGCAGAGCTGATCGGCGCCCTGGCCGCCCTCGTCGGCCTCGGAATCCTCACCCTGGCCAGCGTGCGCAGCATCGGCCGCCGCTGATGCACAGGGGTGCCGTGGATGGACCGGGCGTGTGTAGCTTGGGCCTCTGTCTGAGACCCTGATGGGGCTGAGCACTGATTTCAGGACACCGGAAGGACGGTCGTGCACATCGTCATCATGGGCTGCGGCAGAGTGGGTTCCGCTCTCGCCCAGACCCTGGAGCAACAGGGGCACACGGTCGCCGTGATCGACCAGGACCCCACCGCCTTCCGTCGGCTGGGCCCCGGATTCGGCGGCCGCCGGGTCACCGGGGTCGGCTTCGACCAGGACACCCTGCGCGAAGCCGGCATCGAGGAGGCGGGCGCGTTCGCGGCCGTCTCCAGCGGTGACAACTCGAACATCATCTCCGCGCGCGTGGCCCGCGAGATGTTCGGCGTGGAGAACGTCGCGGCCCGTATCTACGACCCCCGCCGCGCCGAGGTCTACCAGCGCCTGGGCATCCCCACCGTGGCCACGGTCCGCTGGACCGCCGACCAGATGCTGCGCCGGCTGCTGCCCTCGGGCGCGGAGCCGCTGTGGCGGGACCCCACCGGCGGTGTCCAGCTCGCCGAGGTGCACGCCTCGGCCGCCTGGGTCGGCCAGCGGATCAGCAAGCTTCAGGAGGAGACGGGCGTCCGCGTGGCGTTCCTCACCCGGCTCGGCGAGGCGATGCTGCCCTCTTCGCAGACCGTGTTGCAGGAGGGCGACCTCGTGCACGTGATGATGCGTACGGACGAGGTCGACAAGGTCGAGGCTGCGTTCGCCAAGGGTCCCGAAGAGGAGGGCGGTCACTGATGAGGGTCGCCATTGCCGGAGCCGGCGCGGTCGGTCGTTCGATCGCCGGAGAGCTCCTGGAGAACGGTCACGAGATCCTTCTCATCGACAAGGCCCCGACCGCGATCTCGGTCGAGCGGGTCCCCCAGGCGGAGTGGCTGCTGGCCGACGCCTGCGAGATCACGTCCCTGGACGAGGCAGCGCTGCAGCGCTGCAACGTCGTGATCGCCGCGACGGGCGACGACAAGGTCAACCTCGTCGTCTCCCTCCTCGCGAAGACGGAGTACGGCGTCCCGCGCGTCGTCGCCCGCGTCAACAACCCCAAGAACGAATGGCTCTTCAACGAGTCCTGGGGCGTCGACGTGGCCGTCTCCACCCCCCGCCTGATGTCGGCCCTGGTCGAGGAGGCGGTGTCGGTCGGCGACCTCGTCCGCCTCCTCCGCTTCAGCCACGGCGACGCCAACCTCGTCGAGCTGACCCTCCCCGAGGAGTCCGCCCTCGCGGGCACCCAGGTCGGCGACGTGGAATGGCCCGAGGACACGTCCCTGGTCACGATCATCCGCGGCACGCGCGTGCTGACGCCGTCCCGCGAGGACTCGCTGGAGGCGGGCGACGAGCTGCTGTTCGTGGCGGCTCAGGCGCGTGAGGAGCAGTTGGAGGACCTGCTGTCAGTGCGCCGGGAGGACGCGGCGAGCTGATACGCCAGACGTCTACGACGAGGAAGGGCGCCCTGAGATCTCAGGGCGCCCTTCCTCGTCGTAACCAAGAACTATGCGTCGCGACGGTGCCGTCCCGACGTGGCGTCCTCTGTCTCGCCGGTGGCCTCGGCCGCGGCCTTGCGGTCCTTCTCGGCCTGCTCCTCCGCCTCCATCTCCGCGAACACGTCGATCGGCGCGGGCGCCTTCGCGAGGAAGACCCAGGTGAGCCAGACGGCGAGGAGGAAGGGCGGGATCTTCAACGCGACCAGGACCCAGCCGAGTTGGGCGGTGTTGGCCCACCAGTAGAGCGGGAAGAGGATCGCGCACTTGGCGAGCAGGATCAGGCCCCAGGCCCAACTGGCCTTCGCGTAGGCCTTCTTGCGGCCGGGGTTGCGGGTCCGCCAGGAGAGGTTCTCCTTGAAGACCGGGCCGAGGATGAGGCCGATCAGCGGGACGCCGGCGAGGGTCGTGACGATGTACGCGAGCGCCAGGCCCAGCGTGTAGAGCATGCCGGGGAGGTAGAAGTTCTTGGCGTTGCCCGTCATCATCGCGAAGACGACACCGAAGGCGACGCCGAAGACGCCGCTGAAGGCGTGCTTGACGGTGTCCCGGGTGGCCAGCCGGACCACGACCAGGGCCAGCGCCACGGCCAGCGCGGCGATCGCCGACCAGTGCAGGTTCTTGTTGACGGTGAAGATGCTGACGAAGAGCAGGCCGGGCAGGACCGTTTCGATCATGCCGCGCAGTCCGCCGAACGCCTCGAAGAGGGCCGCCTCGGTCACCGCCCGGACATCCTGCTCGCTGTCTTCGGCGTCCACGGTGTCCGCGGTCGGCTTGTCGAGCGACGTCACCGGCTACTCCCGTCCGAGGGGTTTCAGTTCGTATTTCGGGTTGAAGAGCACACGGCGGCCCCTGCTCATCGAGATCCGGCCGGACGCGATCAGCTTGCGCCCCGGTTCTATCCCCACGATGGAGCGCCTGCCGAGCCACACCACGTCCAGCGCGGCCGAACCGTCGAACAGCTCGGCCTCCAGGGCCGGCACCCCCGCCCGGGGGCGCAGCGTGACCGTGCGCAAGGTACCAGTAACCGTCACGATCTGTCGGTCGTGGCAGTCGCCGATCCGGACACAGCCCTCGGTCTCGGCGTCCTCACGCAGCTCCTCCGACTCCAGGTCCTCCTGCGAGGTGGAGAGCCGGTCGAGCATGCGCCGGAACCGTCCGGCCGGCTTTTCGGAACGAGGGACAGCGCTCATATCTGAAGCGTACCGGGGTCCACTGACAGCAACGTACCCACGGCCCTAGCGCTCGAACCGGTAGCCCATACCGGGCTCCGTGATGAAGTGCTGGGGATGCGCCGGGTCCGTCTCCAGCTTGCGCCGCAGCTGTGCCATGTAGACGCGCAGATAGTTCGTCTCGGTCCCGTACGACGGCCCCCACACCTCCTGGAGCAGCTGCTTCTGGCTGACGAGCCGCCCGGTGTTGCGCACCAGCACCTCCAGCAGATGCCACTCCGTGGGGGTGAGCCGTACGTCCCGCCCGTCCCGGTGGACCTTCTTGGCGGCCAGGTCGACGGTGAACTCCTCGGTCTCGACCAGGACGTCGTCCTCGCCGCCCCCGGTGGGCTCGGCCCGGCGCACGGCGGCCCGCAGCCGGGCCAGCAGCTCGTCCATGCCGAACGGCTTGGTGACGTAGTCGTCGGCGCCCGCGTCCAGCGCCTCGACCTTCTCGTCGGAGGAGTGCCGCGCGGACAGCACCAGGATCGGCACCCGGGTCCAGCCCCGCAGCCCCCGGATCACCTCGACGCCGTCCATGTCGGGCAGCCCCAGGTCGAGAACGACCACGTCCGGGTGGCGGGAGGCGGCGAGATCGAGGGCGGTCTTGCCGTCGGCGGCCGCGTCGACCTCGTACTTCCGCGCCTTGAGGTTGATCACGAGGGCCCGCACGATCTGCGGCTCATCCTCGACCACGAGGACCCTGGTCATGAGGCCTGCCTTTCCGGTTGTACGTCAAACACGTCATGCGCGCCTTCTACGATGCCGTCCGCCGCGCGGAGCGTGAGGACCATGGTGAGGCCGCCGCCGGGCGTGTCCTCGGCGTTCAGGGTGCCGTTCATCGCCTCGGTGAAGCCGCGCGCCACGGCGAGACCGAGTCCCACTCCGGCGCCGCGCGGGGCGTCGCCGTAGCGCTGGAAGGGCTCGAAAATGCGGTCCTTGGCCGCGTCCGGGACTCCCGGGCCCCGGTCGACCACCCGTACCTCGACGCGGTCGGCGATGGCGCTGGCGGACACCAGGACGGTTTCGCCGGGCGGGCTGTACTTGACCGCGTTCTCGACCAGGTTGGCCACTGCCCGCTCCAGCAGCCCCGGGTCGACGGCCACCATGGGCAGCGTCTCCGGGATGTCCAGTTCCGCGCTGCCTTCGGGGACCCCGCCCAGCGCCATCGGCACGACCTCGTCCAGGTCGATTTCGCGGATGATCGGCGTGACCGTGCCGGTCTGGAGGCGGGACATGTCGAGCAGGTTGCCCACGAGGTGGTCGAGCCGGTCGGCGCCGTCCTCGATGCCCTCCAGGAGTTCGGCCTGGTCCTCCTCGGACCACGCCACGTCGTCGGACCGCAGACTCGACACAGCCGCCTTGATGCCGGCCAGCGGGGTCCGCAGATCGTGGCTCACGGCCGCCAGGAGGGCCGTACGGATGCGGTTGCCCTCGGCGAGCGCGCGGGCCTGGTCGGCCTCCTCCCGTAGGCGCCTGCGATCCAGGACTACGGCGGCCTGGGCGGCGAAGGCGGCGAGGACCCGGCGGTCGGAGGCGGGCAGCACCCGGCCGGTCAGCGCGAGGGCCATGTGGTCGCCGACCGGCATGTCCACATCGCCGTCCTCGGGCCGCTCCAGCGGCGCTCCCACGCCGACCCGGCCGGCGCAGGTCCAGGGGTCCACGTCGCTCTTGCGCTCCAGCAGGGCGACGGACTCCATGCCGAAGGTCTCCCGGACCCGTTCCAGGAGCGCTTCGAGGCTGGTCTCGCCGCGCAGCACGCTGCCCGCGAGGAAGGACAGGATCTCGGACTCGGCGCGCAGTCTGGCGGCCTGCTGGGTGCGTCGCGCGGCGAGGTCCACCACGGAGGCCACGGACACGGCGACACCGACGAAGATCGCGATGGCGACGATGTTCTTGGGGTCGGCGATCGTCAGCCGGTGCAGCGGGGGCGTGTAGTAGTAGTTCAGCAGGAACGAGCCGAGGGCCGCCGAGACCAGCGCCGGCAGCAGCCCGCCGAGCAGCGCCGCCGCCACCGTGAGCGACAGGAACAGCAGCATGTCGTTGGCGAGCCCGAGATGGACGGCGTTCAGCAGCAGCGCGAGCCCCACCGGCCCGATGACCCCGACCAGCCACCCCGAGACGATCCGGGCCCGCCCGAGCCGCGCGCCCCGGGACACGGGCAGCCCGCGCCCCTTGGCGACCTCCTCGTGCGTGACGATGTGGACGTCCAGGTCGGGCCCCGATTCGCGGGCGACCGTTGCGCCCACTCCCGGCCCGAAGACGTACTGCCAGGTCTTGCGCCGCGAGGAGCCGAGGACGATCTGCGTGGCGTTCACCCCGCGCGCGAAGTCGAGCAGCGCGGCCGGGATGTCGTCGCCGACGACGTGGTGGAAGGTGCCGCCGAGGTCCTCGGCGAGGGTGCGCTGGAGGGCGAGTTCCTTCGGGGAGGCCGAGGTCAGGCCGTCGCTGCGCGAGATGTAGACGGCCAGCACCTCGCCGCCGGCCCCCTTCTCGGCGAGCCGCGCGGCCCGCCGTATCAGCGTCCGTCCTTCGGGGCCGCCGGTCAGTCCTACGACGATCCGCTCACGGGAACCCCAGATCGCGGAGACCTGGTGCTCGCTGCGGTACTCCTGGAGGTACTCGTCGACCCGGTCGGCCACCCACAGGAGCGCCAACTCCCGCAGGGCGGTGAGGTTTCCGGGCCGGAAGTAGTTCGAGAGGGCCGCGTCGACCTTGTCGGGCTTGTAGATGTTGCCGTGTGCCATGCGGCGGCGGAGCGCCTGTGGCGACATGTCGACGAGTTCGATCTGGTCGGCCCGGCGGACGACCTCGTCGGGCACGGTCTCCTGCTGCCGGACCCCGGTGATCGACTCGACAACGTCGCCGAGCGACTCCAAGTGCTGGATGTTGACGGTGGACACGACGTCGATGCCGGCCGCGAGGAGTTCCTCGATGTCCTGCCAGCGCTTGGTGTTGCGCGATCCCGGGATGTTGGTGTGGGCGAGTTCGTCCACCAGGGCGACGGCGGGGGCCCGGCGCAGCACGGCGTCGACGTCCATCTCGGTGAAGACGGTCCCCCGGTAGGCCAGCTCCGCGCGCGGGACCTGCTCCAGGCCGTGGAGCATCACCTCGGTGCGGGCCCTCCCGTGGTGCTCCACGAAGGCGACCACGCAGTCGGTGCCCCGCTCCACCCTGCGGTGGGCCTCGGACAGCATGGCGTACGTCTTGCCGACGCCCGGTGCCGCGCCGAGGTAGATCCGAAGCTTGCCGCGTCCCATGGCCTCATTGTCTTCCCGTCACAGCTCTGTACGCAGCGTCGACCTTACGGCCAATAAGTCTGACAAATGGGATGACGGGCACGGTGCGGAACGTCTTTGACGCAACCCTGATGCCCGTACGGCACGGTACGGGCATCAGGGCGCGGCGGTGCTCAGTTGGGGTTGTCGCCGTGGGTGAGGGTCTCCCAGGCCACGAAGAGGTTGTTGCTGCCGGCCGGGCGGTTGTTCAGGGTGAGCGTCTGGGTGTTGGTCATCGCGATGCCCAGGCGGTTGTGCAGGGCGTTGTAGCCGACCTCGGTGACCGGCCCGAGCCCGAGGGTCAGCGACCCGCCGCACAGCCAGCTCGGCACGGCCGTCCCCAGCTGGTACTTGGCCTGGAACCCGAGCGCCTGCCGCAGCCGCTCCCCCACGTCGGTGCCGTAGAGGTCGGTGCCCTGGATCCGGCTGGTCTCGGCGACGTGCGAGATCGACGAGAGACCGTACCCGGTGTGCGTGAAGTCGCGGCACGTCTCCTGGGTGAGCCCGGTGACGAAGGTCGACTGGCCCTGCCAGTAACTGACGATCTTCGCCGTGGTGTCGAGGTTCTGGCTCGGCACGGTCTTCGGCACACTGCCGTCCGAGGCGAGGTAGATGTACGCGGCCGTGCGTGTCCGGAAGATCGCCATGGCCTTGTCGTACGACGTCTTGTCCTCCAGGAAGACGGAGATGCCGACGGCGGCGTCCATCATCGTCAGCTCCCAGTTCCCGTTGGAATTGGAGCCGTTGATGATCTCGGGCAGGTAGACGTTGCGCAGCATGGTCGCGAAGCGGGCCGAGTTGGTCCACGTCCCGGTGTACGTGTACTTGATGATCTCGGCGGCCTTGGGCCAGGACGCGCCGGCCCAGCCGGTCTGCAGGGGCGCGTTGCTGTTGGTGTGGCTGGTGATCGTGGCCGACCAGGCGTCCATGATCTCGATGGCCTTCTGGGCGTAGCGCGCGTCCTTGGTGATGTACCAGGCGAGCGCGTCGGTGTAGGCCGCGATCGCGTCCTCGCGCTCGTCGGTGCAGCCGTAGTTGGGGTTGGAGTACGAGCCGCACTCGACGACGGCTCTGGGCTTCGGGGTGTGGGTCAGGCTCGCGTAGGAGCTGGCCATCATCTGGTCGTAGGCGCCCTTCCAGGGCTGGGCGCCGGCGAGGACCTCGGTGCGGGCGAAGTCCAGCTGGCTCCGGGAGACGTCGACTCCGGGGTGGACGAAGGTGGCGGGGGCCGCCTGGGCGGCGGTGCCGGGCTGGGCGAAGAAGCCCAGGACCAGGGCGGTGACGACGGAGAGCAGGGCAGCGCGGCGCACGGTGACTCCGTTCTCGTATGTGAACACAGAGCACCCTCATGAACTTGGGCGTTGAGCCGAGACCATAGGTACGGACCAATGAGCCGTCAAGAGTGCGCGCACGACGAAGGGCCGCACCCCGCGAGGGATGCGGCCCTTTTTCGTCTGTTCCGGCCCGCTAGCGGATCTCGGTGACCTCCGGCCCGCGCTGCAGCTGGCCCATGCCGCCGGAGAAGCGGGAACCCGCCTCCTCCTGCTGGACGCCCTCAGGAACCATCTGGGCGTCGTTCGGCAGCTTCAGGACGATCGGGTCGCGGGGCGCCATCGGGCCCTCGCCGCGCACGACGACCGTGTCCCGGAAGATCTGCTCCAGCAGCCCGGCCGCCTGCGGCTGCACCGCGCCCTGCCCGGAGATCACCCCGCGCAGGAACCAGCGCGAACCGTCCACACCGACGAACCGCACCACCTGGAAACCGCCCGTGCCGTCCGGCAGTTGCACCGGAACCTGCGCGCGCAGCTCCCAGCCCAGCGGCCCCTCGACCTCGTCGACGATGCCGCCCTGCTGGGTGATGCCGCTGGCGATCTCCTCGCGGACCTCACCCCAGATGCCCTCCCGCTTGGGAGCGGCGAAGGCCTGCAACTGGATGGCACTGTCCTTGAGGACCACGGTGGCGGCGACGATCGCGTCACCCGCGACCTCGACCCGCAGCTCCATGCCGTCGACTCCCGGCACGAACAGACCGCCCAGGTCCACCCGGCCCTCGGCGGGGTCGCCGACCTCCGAGTCGTCCCAGGGTCCGTCGGGGCGGGGCTCCGGCTCAAGCTTCACGCGCTCGACCGACTCGTCCGCCTCAGTGTCGACGTCGTCGACGACCTGCTCGGCCTCGCTCGCCGCGTCCTCGGCGGCAGTGCCCTTCTTGCGACGTCCGAACACGTCACTGTCCTTCCCGGTCGGATACGACCGAAGCGTATCGATTCCCACCCGTGGTGCCGCCCACGGCGGCGTGACCGCCGGTGGACCCGAAGCCCCCCTCGGCCCGCGCCGATTCGGGAAGTTCCGCGACCTCCTGGAAGCGGACCCTCTCGACCTGCTGGACGACCAGCTGGGCAATCCGGTCGAAGCGCTCGAACCGAACCGGCTCGTACGGGTCGAGATTCACCACGATCACCTTGATCTCCCCACGGTACCCGGCATCAACCGTCCCCGGGGCATTCACCAGGGCAACACCGCAGCGGGCGGCGAGCCCCGAACGAGGGTGCACGAAGGCCGCGTACCCCTCGGGGAGCGCGATAGACACCCCCGTGGGCAGTACGGCCCGTTCACCCGGCTTCAGTTCCCGGCTCTCGGTGGTCCGCAGATCGGCTCCCGCGTCACCGGGATGCTCGTACGACGGAAGCGGTACGTCCGGGTCGACGCGGCGGATCGACACGTCCAGCGGGCTACGGCTCACGGGTTCACCTCGAAGGCACGGGTACGCCGGACCTGGTCCGGGTCGTCCATGGCGGCCCGGATCTCCTGCGGGCGGCCGTTGTCGATGAAGTGGTCGACCTTCACCTCGACGAAGAGGGCGTCGGCGCGCACGGCGAGGGGCCCGTCGGGGCCGCCGATGCGTCCGGTGGCGGTCGAGTAGATCTTCCGGCCGGCCACGGCCGTCACCTCGGCCTCCAGGTACAGCACGGTGTCCACGGGCACCGGCCGGACGAAGTCCGTCTCCAGGCGGCCGGTCACGGCGATCGTCCGCAGCAGCCAGTTCAGCGAACCGAGGGTCTCGTCCAGCGCGCTGGCGAGCACCCCGCCGTGCGCGAGGCCCGGGGCGCCCTGGTGGGCGGCCCGCACGGTGAACTCGGCGGTGATCGTCACGCCCTCACCGGCCCGCGCCTCCAGGTGCAGCCCGTGCGGCTGCTCGCCGCCACACCCGAAACACTGTTCGTAGTGCGCACCGAGCAGCTCGCCCGGCGCGGGCGCGTCAGGGTGCCGCACCGGTTTCACGGCGTCGGACGGAGGCTTAAGAGCTGGAGAAGTACCACTCACAGCCGCAGACCTTACCCGCGCGTCGGTATGTTCCGGACACCGTGCCAAGCTTGGCTCCATGCAGCTTTCCGCCTCCCCCTACGACGAGCGCCTCACCGCCCCCCGTTCGTGGTGGTTCATCTCGTTCCTGGTGGGCGTCTCCTTCGCCCTGATCCTGCTGCCCTTCGGCACCCTGCCGCTGCTCGGCGGCCTGGTCGGCGGCACCGCGGCCGCATCCGTCATGGCCAGCTCCTACGGCTCGCTCCGCATCCGGATCGTGGGCGACCAGCTGATCGCGGGCGAGGCGAAGATCCCGGTGACGGCCCTGGGCGAGGCGGAGATCCTGGACCCGGAGGAGGCGCGTGCCTGGCGGACCTACAAGGCCGACACCCGCGCCTTCCTGCTGCTGCGCTCGTACATCCCGAGGGCACTGCGCGTCGAGGTCACCGACCCGGACGACCCGACGCCGTACCTGTATCTGTCGACCCGTGAGCCGGAGCGGCTGGCGGAGGCGCTGAAGACCGCGCGGGCGGCAGCCGTCTAGGACCTCTTCAGCGACCGAGTTCCTTCGGGATCTCGCCCATCCGGAGCGGGTCGGGCGGGGTCTCCAGGGGCGGCAGTTCGGGCAGCGCGTCCCACGGGACCTGGGCCTTGCGCAGGTCCTTGCGGATGCGCTCGGCAAGTTTCTTGGTGTCCCGGCGGTTCATGACCGCTCCGACGGCGGCGCCGACCATGAAGGGCATCAGGTTCGGCAGGTCGCGGACCATGCGTTTCATGATCTGCTGGCGCAGCTCGCGCTTCATGTGGCCGTTCAGCGCGGCGCTCATGGTCGACGGCTTGGTCACGTCGATACCGCGCTCTCCGGACCAGGAGTTCAGATACGTGGTGCTGCGCTGCCGGAGGTCGCCGGGCGGACGGGCGCCGTAGACCTCGTAGAGCTCGGCGATCAGCTTCAGCTCGATCGCGGCGACGCCGGTGATCTCGGCGGCCAGTTCGGTGGGCATCGCCGGCGGCACCGGCAGCATCGCCGCGGCACCGATTCCCGCGCCGACCGTCGACGTCGCGTTGGCCGCGCCCGCCACCAGTTTGTCGGCGAGCTGTTCGGGGCCGAGGCCCGGGAACTGTCGCCGAAGCGCCTGAAGGTCCCGTACGGGGATCCGCGGGGCGATGTCGATGATCCGGTCGGCGAGGTACGCCAGACCGGCCCTGGCCCGGCTGCCGCCCTTACGGACGCCTTCCCTGGCCTTGTCCCGGATCACCGCCGCCCGTCGTCTGGCGACGGGGGCGGCTGCGGGAACGCCCGCCGGCACCGGGAGGTCAGCCCGGTCGGCCGCCGGTTCGAGCGAGGCTGATCCAGGTTCGGATGAGCCCCGCTCGTCGTCACGCGCGCCATGAGGACCGTCTGTCGGCCCTTCGTCCGCTCCCGGCTGGAGGGAGCGGCGCTTCCAGGGTGGGGTCGAGCCAGTCACGGCCGACCCCGCCTCAGTCGCAGTCGCGGCAGATCGGCTGGCCGTTCTTCTCGCGGGCCAGCTGGCTGCGGTGGTGCACCAGGAAGCAGCTCATGCAAGTGAACTCGTCCTGCTGCTTGGGCAGCACCCGGACGGCCAGCTCTTCGTTCGAGAGGTCCGCTCCGGGCAGCTCAAGGCCCTCGGCGGCCTCGAATTCGTCGACGTCCACTGCGGAAGTCGACTTGTCGTTCCTACGCGCCTTGAGTTCTTCAAGGCTGTCCGAGTCGACGTCGTCGTCGGTCTTGCGTGGGGTGTCGTAATCCGTTGCCATGTCGCGCTCTCCCCCTCTGGGTGTCTGCGGTGTCTCCAGCGCACGTAACGCGTGAGAGGCCGGACTTGTGCCCGACCTGAGGCGGAGATTTTGCCTCACATCAAGGTCTGTTACTCAATCGACACCCAACCGGACCCCTCAAGAGTGATCGGCTTGGATGGCGAAGGGGACCGTACACGGTCCTCGTGCCGCTCTTCAAAGGCACCTCATCGTGTACTTCCCGTGATCAAGACCCCCGAAAACCCGGATTTTCCCGGCTTTCCGACAGGGTGCATGATCACGGAGAGTAGATGCCCCGAAAATCGCGCTTGTGATCGATCACACACGGGGCTGCCGGAGAAGCGGCCAGAAAATTCCGCGCAAAGCGAACATCCTCGTGTGTCGGCGACATGATCTCAGATGGGCAGGGTGACTCGCATCACGAGTCCACCCCCCTCACGCGGCTGCGCCGAGATATGGCCACCATGCGCGCGCGCCACGGACCGCGCGATCGACAGGCCGAGGCCCACCCCCTTGTCGCTGCCCGTCCGCTCCGTACGCAGCCGCCTGAAGGGCTCGAAGAGGTTGTCGATCTCGTACGCCGGGACCACCGGGCCCGTGTTCGAGACGACCAGCACCGCATGGCCGTGCTGCACCTCGGTGGTGACCTCGACCCAGCCGTCCTCGGGAACGTTGTAGCGCACCGCGTTCTGCACCAGGTTCAGGGCGATGCGCTCCAGGAGGACGCCATTGCCCTGGACGACCGCCGGTTTCTGTTCGCCGCGGATCACCACACCCTTGGCGGCCGCCTCGCCGTGCACCTGGTCGACGGCCTGCTCGGCGACCTCGGCGAGGTCGACGGGCTTGCGCTCGACGATCTGGTTGTCGCTGCGGGCGAGCAGCAGCAGACCCTCCACGAGCTGCTCGCTGCGCTCGTTGGTGGCGAGCAGCGTCTTGCCCAGCTGTTGCAGTTCCATGGGGGCGCCGGGATCGGACAGATGGACTTCCAGGAGCGTGCGGTTGATCGCGAGCGGCGTTCTCAGTTCGTGCGAGGCGTTCCCCACGAAACGTTGCTGTGCGGTGAAGGCTCTCTGCAGCCGCTCCAGCATCTCGTCGAAGGTGTCCGCGAGTTCCTTGAGTTCGTCGTCCGGGCCGTCCAGCTCGATCCGGCGGGACAGGTCCGAGCCGGCCACCGCGCGGGCGGTGCGCGTGATCCGGCCGAGGGGGGACAGCACCCGGCCCGCCATCGCGTAACCGAACGCGAAGGCGATGATCGCGAGGCCCAGCAGGGCCAGCAGCGAGCGGCTGAGGAGGTTGTCCAGGGCCGCCTGGCGCTGGTGGTCGATGCACTCGCTGATCGCGGCGTTGAACTGGGCCAGCGGGATGTTGCTCGCGTTGTTCACCGCGGTGCAGCTGTCGCTGGTGACCTTGATCGAATCGCCGTCGACGATCTTGAACAGCGGTTCGTTGCCCGTGTTCAGCGCCTGGGCGGCGAGCAGGTAGATGATCGACAGCAGCAGGATGCCGGCGATCAGGAACATGCCGCCGTACAGCAGCGTGAGCCTTATGCGGATGGTGGGGCGCAGCCAGGGGAACGGCGGTTCGGGCCTTCTGGGGTCCCACGTGGGCTTCGGGGGCGCCTGGGG
>NZ_JBXVPZ010000043.1:0-36185 GCF_057961495.1 Streptomyces sp. P5F9
GGGTGGGGGCGAGGACGGTGATGTCGGCGTCGGGGGCGAGGCGGCCGAGGTCGCGTTCGGCGGTGAGGTAGGTGGCGAGCATCGCCGACGCCTCGTTCATGACCGGGATGCCGGTCGAGCCGGCCGCGCGCAGCCGTGCCCGCAGTTCGTCCCGGGAGATCACGAGGCCCACGATCGCGACCCCGACCGGGTCGAACACGTCGGTCAGCGCGTCGGTGAGGTGATCGACGACCGAGCCCGTGCCGACAGCGGCGCGCAAGGTGTCGGCACGGGCGTCGAGCCGCTCGACGCGGTCGAGCACGAGGTCGGCGAGGAAGGCGTCGAAGTCGGCGAAGTGGCGGTGCAGGACGCCCTTCGCGCAGCCCGCCTGAGCCGTCACGGCCCTGCTGGTCAGCGCGTTCGGCCCGTCGCGCACGAGGATCCGCTCGGCGGCGTCGAAGAGCTGTCGGCGGGGGTCGCGCATGGCCACGCCTGTGGGCATACCGGGGTCCGTCTCCTCATGTCGGGACAGCGGGTGGGCGTCGTGCCGGAACAGCGAGTGGGCGCCTGCCCATTGACGAGTGGGCGCTTGCCCATCCAAAGTGGGCGCATGGTCACTTTACCGTCTTCCGCAGGCCTGCCCCATGGGCGCCGGGACATCGCCGAGTCCTTCGGCACGGACGCCGAGCGCTACGACCGGGCCCGCCCGCGCTACCCGGACGCCCTGATCGAGCGCATCGCCGCCGACCCGGGCGCCGCCGTACTCGACGTCGGCTGCGGCACCGGAATCGCCGCACGGCAGCTCCGCGCGGCCGGGTGTCAGGTGCTCGGCGTGGAACCGGACGCCAGGATGGCCGACCTCGCGCGGCGTTTCGGCGTCGAGGTCGAGGTGTCCACCTTCGAGCAATGGGAGCCGCAGGGGCGGGAGTTCGACGCGGTCGTCGCCGGGACGGCCTGGCACTGGGTCGACCCCGTCGCCGGGGCGGAGAAGGCGGCGCGGGTGATGCGGCCGGGAGGCCTCCTGGCCCCCTTCTGGAACGTCGGCCAACTCCCGCCCGACCTCGCCGAGGTCATCGCCGACGCGTGTGAACGCGCCCTGCCCGACGTCCCGTTCGACCTCCGGGCCGCCGTCACGCGGTCGGCCGTCGAGGGGTACCAGACGCTGCTCGACAAGGCGGCGGACGGGATGCGGGCGGCGGGCGGGCGGTTCGGGGAACCCGAACAGTGGCGCTACGACTGGGAGTTCACGTACACGCGGGACGCCTGGCTGGACGTCATGCCGACGCAGGGCACGTTCACGAACTTCCCTGCGGATCGGCTCGCGCCGGTGCTGGAAGCGGTGGGCGCCGCGATCGACGAGCGGGGCGGGTCCTTCGTGATGCCCTACGCGACGCTGGCGGTCACCGGGAGGCGCAGTCGGCGGTGAACGCCGCCCAGGCGGTGGGGGTGAGTTGGAGCGTGGGGCCGTCGGCTTCCGGGTTCTTGGAGTCGCGGATGTGGATGGTGTGGGGGCAGGCGGCGACCTCTACGCACTGGCCGCCCTCGCTGCTGCTGTAGCTGGACTTCCGCCACGTGTAGGCGACTTCAAGGCAGGCGCCGCCGTCGCTGTTGCTGTAGCTCGACTTGAACCACTGAAGTCCGGTGCTCATTGATCTCCTAGCAGACGGTCCAGCAGGCTTCGTGAGTCCTCGATGGTGAGTGCCTGCGTCCGCAGCATCGCATATTTACGGGTCAGGATGGACACCTCATCCGGGTCGGAGACCCACTGGCTGCCGCGTTGGGACTCCGTGTACGCGAGGTGCTGGTGATCAGGTGTCTCCAGCAGGGTGAAGGGGCCCGCGTCTCCAGCATTCGAGGTCCGACTCAGAGGGAGGATCTGGAAGGACAGGCCCGGGAGTTCGGAGTACTCGCGCAGAGCGCGCAGTTGGGCGCGGTGTGTCTCGCGGCCCCCGTTGGGCCACAGCAGCGCAGGCTCCCAGACGACGAAGCTCATCGTCGGTGGATTCTTGCGCTGCAAGATCTCCTGGCGGCTGATACGGCCCGCGATCTTCGTCTCCAACTCGTCCTCGTCGTACGCCGGAAGACGACTGCTCAGCAGCGCGCGGGCATACGCCTCGGTCTGGAGCAGGCCAGGGACGACCAGCGCGTCGTACCAGGACAGTGAGATGGCCTCCCGCTCATGCAGCATGTACTCCTCGGCGTAGAGCGGGAATTGGTCGATCTCCGGGAGGTTGTCGACGCCCGCCTCGAACGTCCCCTTCGTGTCGAGGATCCTGTCCAGCGACCTCGCGAGCGGGGGCATCAGCCGGCGCCTGCCCTGCTCGACCGACGCGATGGTCTCCTCGTCGACCAACGCCCGCTCGGCGAGCTGGCGTTGCGTCAACCCGGCGGCCATGCGGGCCGCTTTCACCTGTGCGCCCAGCAGCCGCATCGTCGAGCGGTTCTTCTTGGAGTTCATGCTGTGGTGCTCCCCACATCCACCCGTTCCGGACCCCGCGCGCACCCGTACTCCGCCCGTACAAAAAGGAGTCCAGGGCTCACGCCCTGTCAACACTAGTGACGCTACGCAACTCTTGTCCCGTGAACCTGAGTGAGAAGTTCTTCCGGCGCGAACGCCGGTCCGTTCCCGCCGCGAGGCGGTTCGCTCACGCGTACCTGGCTGAATGGGGACTCGCGGGGACCGAGCGCGGTGCCGATGTGCTGGTGTGCGTCAGCGAGTTGGCGACCAACGCGCTGGTGCACGGGGTGCCGCCGGGGCGTCAGTTCCGGCTGTTGCTGCGGTGCGACGGCTATTCGCTGCGGGTCGAGGTGCACGACAGCGCTGGGGGGATTCCGCGCGTCGACACCCATCCCGACGCCACCGACGAGGGCGGGCGCGGGCTGCTGCTCGTGTCGGCGCTCGCCGACAAGTGGGGCGTGGGGGAACGGGACTTCGGGAAGGTGGTGTGGGCGGAGTTCGGATGCGAGGGCGACATCGCTGGACAGCGCCGCACGGAACCATGAACTGCGCGGCGGGTTCTCACCACGTGCCCGGTGAGAACCCGCCGCTTCGTCGATCCGCCGTCATCGGTCCGTCCCGGTCAGCCGAACGCCAGCTTCCCCGTCCAGCTGCCGATCACCGTCGTGTAGCCGCCGATCGCCGCCTTGCCGCCGGAGTAGAGGCGGACGCTGCCGTCGCTCATGTGGGCCCAGATGTCGGGGACCGAGTCGCCGGTGACGTCCGGGATGGCGAAGAAGCGGGGTACGGCGGTGGCGGTCCAGCCGCTGGCCGCGTACTCGGTGTCGGCGCCGCCCGAGCCCGCCGCGGAGTTGGCGAGGGAGAGGATGTCGACGCCGGTGCCCGCCGCGTTGGCCTTGCCCTTGCGCAGGATCAGCCGGCCGGAGTCGGTGGTGCGGTAGAGCATGTCGGCGATGCCGTCGCCGCTGATGTCGGAGACCGCGACCAGGTCACGGGTCGTCCAGGCGCTGCCGGTGTTCAGCAGCGTGGCACTGGCGAACGAGCCGCCGGTGTAGCCGGTGAACGCCCAGTACTGGGTGCCGGAGGTCATGAAGAGTTCCGGCTGGCCGTCGCCCGTGATGTCCCCGGCGGCCAGGATCTGGTCGAACGCGGACGCGGCCGGGACGGTGACGTTCGCCCCGCTGGTGTCCGTGCCCGTGGCGGGCAGCAGGACCGGCATCCGGGCGCAGGTGTTGAAGCCGCCGAAGCCGTCGCCCGGGTAGACGTAGAGCGTGCCGTCGTTCATGCGGGCGACGAGGTCCTGGAGGCCGTCACCGGGGTAGAAGTCGCCCCCGTGCGTGATGAGGGCGTCCTTCCAGTCCACGGCGGTGGTCGTGCAGCCGTCGGCGTAGGCGGTGTTCTTGGTGGTCTCGCCGTAGGACGGGTTCATGCCGACGAACAGGTCACCCTTGGTGCCCGAGGGGTAGTCGCGCAGGCCGTAGCTGGTGACGCCGTCGTCGTCCGTGGACGTGATGATGGTCAGCAGGTCCGGCTTGTCGTCGCCGGTGAGGTCGGCCGTCGCCTCGTCGCGGTCCTTGGGGCTGACGAAGATCTTGTACGCGTTCGGGGTCACCGACTCGTTGCCGGCCGCGTCGAGGGCCTTGACGTAGAGGATCGCCGGTCCGGCGAGCGGCGGGGTGACGGAGACGACCGACGTGAACGAGTTGCCGGTGATCACCTCGCCCGACTTGGTGGTGCAGCTGTTCAGGTCGCTGAGCTTGGTCGACTTGTCGTACGCCGTGCTGTTCCAGCTGTACTCGTACGAACTGACCTTGTCCCACGGTGAGTTGAAGAACCTCATGCATCCGGACTGGCCGAAGGTGGCCTTCGACCACTGGTCCTCGCCGCTGTCGTTGTCGTCGTCCGACTCGCCGAAGTCCGCGGAGGTCACGAACGGGGTCTTCGGCGCCACGGTGTCGAGCTTGAAGTAGCAGGTGTAGCTGGTGGGGGACTGCGTCGGATAGTCGTCCTTGACGTACATGTTCCAGTGGTACGTGCCGTCCTTGAGGCCGCCGCTGTCGAAGACGACACTGGCCGTGGTCTTGCCGGACGCGCTGGCCTCGCGGTTGTAGTACGTGCCCGTCGTGTCGTTCTTCAGGTACAGGTGCACGACGTCCAGGTCGTCCTTGCCGTCCGGGTCCGAGACGGACGCGGAGAACGTGATCTGGTCGTTGGCGCCGATGGTGACGTAGGGCGCGCTGGTCGTGCACTTGCCCGGGCTCATCTTGAGCTTGGTGGGCTTGTTCGGCTTGGTGTTGTACTTGACGTCGACGCTCGGGCCCGCGTTGTCGTTCGTCGCCTGGAACTTCTTCCAGGCGTACTGCTCGTCCTCGTCGGTGGCCCGCACGCCCAGCGTCCAGTGGTTCAGGCTGTTGTCGGCCGCGTACTGGGCGGCCTCCCTCACGTCGTAGACCGTGTTCCCGGCAGCGCAGGCCTTCTTGTAGCCCTTGGCGTACGACTTGGTGTCCTGGCGGGTGTTCCAGCTGGGCTGCGTCTTCCAGCTGGTCTTCTTGTCGATGTCACCGGTGCGCCAGACCTGCACCTCCTTCTTGGTGCAGGACCAGGAGTACGTCTCCTTCATGTTGAGCGTGGCCTCCTTGATGGAGGTCGTGCGCACCGCGTTCGGCCAGGCCATGGTGAAGAAGGAACGGCTGGTGCCGAAGGTGTCCGACTCGTAGCCGGCGCGGGCCTCGTTGGTGCCCTTGTTGAAGCCGCGCCCGTTGAAGAAGGTGGCGTCCGCCCAGCTGCCGCGCTTGTAGGCGGTGGTCCAGTTGCCCGCGTCGGTGTTGGTGCTGGGGTCGATGAAGACGGGGTACGTGGTGCCCGGCCCGGTCAGCAGGTCCTGGTCCGGGGTGATGGTGATCGTGCCGTCAGCGGCCAGCTCCGGGTCCATGCGGGAGCTGTGGGTGCCGGGCTGGGGGCCGTTCAGGCCCGGGAACTCGCCGTCGATGCCGGTGGTTCCGGGGGTGACCACGGCGCTCTCGTCGCCCGCGGGCTGGGTCGCCACGGGGTCCGCGGAAGCGGCCGCCGGGCTCGCGGTCGCATCGCCGTCGGTCTCCGTGGTGGCGGTGGGCGCGGTGGACGCCGTACCGAAGTCGGTGTCGGCGTTCTGGTCGTCGGCGCCGCGGTCGCGGGCGGCGTCGTCGGAGTCCGCGGGCTCCGGTGCCTCGCTCGCGGTGTCCGTGGCGGTGGGCGTCGGGTCGGGGTCGTCCGCGCCGCCGTCACCGTGGGTGAGGTTGTCGGTGGTGGCCTCCTTGCCGGCCGAGTCCCACATCATGAGGGTCGGCGTGGCCGCCACGTCGTTGCCGTCGGCGTCGTAGGCGTGGATGGAGCCGCTGCGCGCGTCCAGCCTCATCGTCAGGTCCGGCGAGGACAGGCCGTACGAGATGGTCTTCAGCGCTGGATTCGCCGCCGCCTGGGCCGACTTGACGACCAGGACCTCGGAGAAGCCGCCGTCGTTCGCCGCGAGGACGAGGTCGACGCCGGGCAGCACCTCGCGGTACAGGGCCTCGTTGCTCTCGACCTCGGGGGCGGGGAGGGTGCCGGGCCAGGTGAGGTCGATCGTGTGGCCGGCGGTGGTGAGGGTGACGAGGGTGGTGGCGGTGTCGTCTCCGGCGGTCTCTGTGCCGGCGTTCGCGCGGTAACTCGCTGGACGTACGTAACCCGCCGGACGTACGTAACTCGCCTTGTCCGCCGTCGACTTGTGCTTGGTCCCGCTGTTCTTGCTGCCGCCCGAGAACACCACCGGCGTCGTCGTGGCCTTCGTGGTCCAGTCCCCGTCGGGCGTGCGGCGCAGCGTCGGGTCGATGGCCCGCCAGGTGCCGTCGACCTTGGTGCGCACCGGTGAGACATGGATGCGGGTGGTCAGCGTGTGGCCGGGGTCGGCCCAGGTGGTGGTCGTCGCGGTGCGGGCCGTGACGATCTCGACGCGCTTGCCGGAACTCCTGGCCAGGGCGCGTGCCTCGGTCTCCGTGCGGGGGTGGGGTTTCGCGCCGCCGCTCTTCGCCGCGGAGCCGCCGGAGTCGTGGTCCGGCAGCAGCACCCAGGCGGTCCCGGCGGCCAGGATCAGCGCCAACAGCCCGGCTAGCAGGCGTGTTTGACGTGGGCTCAGCCTGTGCGGCCAAGAAGCGGAGGACACCGAACCGTTTCCCCTCTGACGGTGGCGACATGACGTGCTGCCCGCATGCGGACGGCCCTCCGCCGGCCCACCCGGTGGTCGGTGCCGGGGGCGTGGAGAGGACGTGCAGATCATGGAGCGCCGGTGTGCGCCGGGCAAGCCCCTTGTGGTCGGGCGCGGTCGGCGGAACGTCCCCTTCCGGGTGTAACACCCGTTATTCCGCCCGGAGTTGGGCCGTCTTGTCATGCTCTGGTCAGTGATCAAGCCCACATAAAGTCAAATGATCTAGCGCTGACGGCAAAGGACGGCCAATAATCCGGGCTGTTTTCCTCCTTCTTTTCTCCATCGCTTCTTCCTTTTCTCCATCGCGTCTTCACGGCCGGGGTGACTGCCGGCCGGGCTCACCGGGGGGTCCTTCCGTGTTCCGTCGCTCACGTCCGAGCGCGCATCCGCGCCGCAGAGCCTGGCGCCGCAGAGCCGTGCCCGGTGTCGTCCTGCTGCTGTCCCTCGCGCTGTCGGTCGGGGCCCTGGAGGGCCAGGCCTTCGCCGAGCCGCCGCCGGACGACGACGTCGCCGCGATGGTGGACGTGCCCGCCACCGACCCGGTGGACGGCGCCGACCAGCCCCTGTCCGGGTACGCGCGCCAGTACGCGATCGACCCGGCGCAGGACGACACCGACCCGCCGGACGGCAGCACCGCGATACCGGCCGCCGGTCCCGACGGCACCGCCGACATCACCCCGGAGAAGCTCGCCGCCGCCGCGGACGGGCTCGTCCAGGTCGGCGGCGGAGTGCCGGTGAAGATCGGCGCCGCCTCCGACGACACCGCCCAACAGCCCGTCGGGACCTGGGCGGTTGACGTACTGAGCCAGACCGACACGGCCGCCGCCGGGGTCAACGGCCTGCTCATGCAGGTCACCACCAGCGACACCACCCCGGCCCCGGCCCGCCTCCAGGTCGACTACACCGACTTCAAGAACTACTTCGGCGCCCAGTGGTCCGACCGGCTCCAACTGGTCCGCTACCCCGAGTGCTTCCTCACCGCCCCGGACAACGAGGCCTGCGCCACCCCCGAGCCGCTGGACAACTCGGCCGACCTGCGCGCCGACACCACGACCACGGACACCGACGGCAACGAGACCACCGACCTGGGCGCCACCAAGGTCGAGGCCACCGTCGACCTGTCCACCCCGATGGACGCCGACACCGCGACCGGCACGACCACCGCCGACGCGACCGCCGCCCTGGACAAGGGCAGTGCGCAGTCGGCCGTTTACCACGGCACGGCCACCAACGCCGTTACGGCAGCCGCCACTTCGGGAGCCGGCGGCGTCCTCGGTGTGACCGACTCCGGCAACGGCGCCGGCGGCTCCTTCCGGGCAACTCCCCTTTCCTCGGCGGGCAGTTGGGACGCCGGATCGTCCTCGGGCGGCTTCGCGTACTCGTACGCCGTCGACACCCCGCCGGTCTCCGCGGGGCCCACGCCGAGCATCGCGTTCTCGTACAACTCCCAGGCGGTGGACGGGAAGACGTCCACGGCCAACCCGCAGACCTCCTGGATCGGCGAGGGCTGGTCCTACGACACCGGGCACATCGAGCGCTCGTACCGGGGCTGCGGCCAGGACCAGGACGGCGACGACGCCAACAACAAGGGCAAGAAAAAGAAGACCGGCGACCTGTGCTGGGCCTCCTCGAACGCGGTGATGTCCCTCGGCGGCACCACCGTCGAACTGGTCCGTGACGACACCAGCGGCGCATGGCACCCCCGTTCCGACGACGGGACGAAGGTCGAGCACAAGACCGGTGCCGACAACGGCGACGGCGGCGACACCGACGACAAGGGCGAGTACTGGATCGCCACCACCCGCGACGGCACCAAGTACTACTTCGGCCTGGACAAGGTCGGCAACGGCCACGCGGACACCGACTCCGTCTCCACCGTCCCCGTCTTCGGCAACGACCCGAAGGAACCGTGCCACGCGGACGCCTTCAAGGACTCCTCCTGCACCCAGGCCTGGTCCTGGCAGCTCGACGAGGTCGTCGACCTGCACGGCAACGCCATGGTGATCAACTACAAGCAGGAGGACAACTACTACGCCAAGAACAAGTCGACCAAGACGAACGTCAAGTACCAGCGCGGTTCCTACCCGCTGAGCATCGAGTACGGCCTGAACAAGGACGACCTGGGCGCGGTCCCGGCCGCCAAGGTGCAGTTCCAGACGGACGAGCGCTGCCTCGCCGCGTCCGCCAGCAAGTGCGACGCCGACAACTTCACGTCGGGCGACCCGGAGAAGTACCGCGTCTGGTACGACACCCCGGCCACCCTCAACTGCAAGTCCGACACCGCCAAGCAGTGCCCGACGTTCCCCTCCTTCTGGACCCGCAAGCGCCTGGAGAAGGTCGTCACCTGGGCCCACCGGGACGGCACCGGCACCCTGTACCCGATCGACGAGTGGACCCTCAACCAGGCCTTCAACTCCGGCTGGTACCAGACCTCACCCGGCCTGTGGCTGTCCTCCGTCCAGCACGGCGCCTACGACACCGACACCACCGACCCGGACGACGCCCCCGGCCAGAACCTGCCCGCCGTCGTCTTCGACGGCACCGCCCTGCCCAACCGGGTCCGCGCCAACAGCGACGACATCGAGCTGACGTACTGGCACCCGCGCATCACCGGGATCACGGACGAGAACGGCAAGAAGACGGTCGTCGACTACAACAAGGGCTGCGCCTACGCCCCGGCGACCACCGACATCTCCGACAACACGGCCGCCTGCTACCCGGTGCACTGGTCACCCGACGAGAGCCTCGACAACCCGCCGCTGGCCTGGTTCAACAAGTACACCGTCGCCCGCGTGACCGAGCAGGACACGGTCGTCACCACGACCGCGCTCGCCTCACCCGACATCGTCACCACGTACGACTACGGGGGCGGCGGCTACTGGGCCAAGACCGACGCCGAGTTCACCAAGCCCTCGCAGCGCACCCACAGCGACTGGCGCGGCTACGCCTCCGTCACCACCAGGGTCGGCACCCCCGGCGGCCCCGCCGCCACCCGCTCCAGGACGACCACGTACTACCTGCGCGGCTCCGGGACCACCCTCAAGGACGACACCGGCGCCACCCTCTCGGCCGACGACGCCGAGGAGAACGCGGGCCAGGCCGCCGAGACCGTCACCTACGTCTCCGACGAGAGCGCGGCGGCGGCACACAGCCGGGTGATCACCCTGCCCGGCACCAGTACGGTCACCGCCACCCGCAAGCGCGCCGGCGACAGCGACCTCGTGGCGAGACGGACGTACGTCAAGCGCGTCGACGACCTGACCGCCTACAACGGCAAGTGGCGCGGCACCCGCACCACCACCGCCATGGACGACGACGGCCTGCCCAGGCTGAGCGAGGTCGCGGTCGTCACCCTGGCGAGCCCCGGCGACACCACGCCCACGGTCGGCGACACCACCTGCACCCTCACCACCTTCGACAACAGGGCGTCCGCGAACCTCTACGGCCTGCCCAAGCGCGCGCTGACCACCGCGACCGACTGCGACGACGTGTCGAGCGCGGCCACCGCCGCGGTCGTCTCCGACGTCACCACCGGCTACAACGACGCCGGCGACGCCACCAGCGAGAAGTCCCTCAACGGCGAAGGCACCGGCACGATCACCGGCTCCCTCACCGAGTACGACGTCTACGGCCGCGCCAACAAGGTCACCGACGCCGGGAAGAACGTCACCAGGACCGCCTACAACCCCGGCAGCAGCCCGTACGTCATCACCGGCACCACCATCACCAACGCCAAGCAGCAGGCGACGATCACCACGATCGACCCGGCCCGCGGCCTGACCACGCTCACCACCGACCCCAACGGCAACAAGACCCGCTACGAGTACGACCTCCTCGGCCGCCTGGTCAAGGGCTGGCAGCCCGGCGACGCCGACGCCCTGCCCTCCACCCAGATCAGCTACGCGCTGGGCACCCGCACCCCGACCCGGGTCATCACCAAGAGCCTGAAGGACAACGGGAGTTACACCCAGTCCGTCACCTTCTACGACGGCATGGGCCGCACCGTGCAGACCCAGGCACCGGACGCCACCGGCCTCGGCCGCCTGGTCACCTCGGTCCGCTACGACGACCACGGCGCCCCCGTCCGCACCGACAACGGCTACTACGTCCTCGGCCTGCCGGCCACCACGCCGTACATTCCCACCAGCCAGCAGTCGATCCCCAACTCGACCAGGGCCACCTACGACGGCCTCGGCCGCCCGCTCACGTCGACGACCCTGCACCACAACGCGGACTTCACCACCTCCACCAACACCTACAGCGACACCGACGCCTCCGTCACCAACGTCCCGCCCACCGGCGCCACCGCCACGAAGGCCATCGGCGACGCCCTGGGCCGCGAGGTCAAGGCGATCACGTACACCAACGCCGACCGCAGCGCGAACACCTACACCGAGACCAGCTACGACGCGCTCGGCAACCGCACCCAGGTCAAGGACAAGGCCGGCCACCTCTGGACGTGGACGTACGACTCCCGGCACCGCGTGCGCCTCAGCACCGACCCGGACTCCGGCACCGGCCAGACCTGGTACGACGACGCCGACCACGTCATCCAGACCAAGGACGCCACCGGCAAGGTCCTGCACTACGGCTACGACCCGCTCGGCCGCAAGACCAGCCTCACCGTCGGCTCCGACACGTTCCCCACCGACGAGTGGATCTACGACACGGCGGCCAAGGGCATCGGCCTGCCCGCCAAGTCCGTCCGGCACACCGTGCCGGGCTCCACCACCGGTGACATCGTCAGCGAGGCCACCGGCTACACCGAGGACGGGCAGCTGACCGGCAAGACGGTCACGGTCCCGGCGGTCAGCGGCTCCACCGACAACCTCTCGGGCTCGTACCACTGGTCGTACACCTACACCCGCACCGGCAAGCCGCTCACCACCACACTCCCCGCCACCCCCGGCGGCATGACCACGGCCGAGAAGGTCATCACCCGCTACAACACCCAGGACCTGCCCGTCTCCACCTCCGGCTGGGACTGGTACACCACCGGCGCGGTCTACAACCCGTACGGCCAGATCACCCGCTCCACCAGCGGCAAGAACCCCTACCGGGTGTGGACCAGCTCCCTCTACGACGACTCCACCGGCCTGCTGCTCCACTCGTACGCGGCCACCCAGACGGCGAACGGCCTGGTCTCCCAGACGGCCTACGCCTACGACCAGGCCGGCAACACCAGCCTGGTGGCGACGGGTTCGACCGCGTCGGCCACGACCACCTGGGACAACCAGTGCTTCACCTACGACGCCCGAGGCCAACTCGTCGAGGCCTGGACCGGCGCGACGGCGAAGTCCTGCACGGACTCCTCGGGCACGACCTGGAAGGCGTCCGATTCTTCGGCGACCGCGTCCGGTTCGGTGGGCGGCGCTCCGTCCACGTCGACGATCGCCACGGGCACGGCGTCCTACGGCAGCCTCCCGTACTGGCAGTCGTACCGCTACGACGACCTCGGCAACCGCAGCACCCTCACCGACCACAGCACCCAGCGCACCTCCACCGGCGCCCTCAACACCGCGCTGGACAGCTCGACTTCGTACGCCTACGGGGACACCGGCCAGCCGGACACCCTGACCGGCTGGACCCAGAAGACGGTCACGGCGGCGGACTCCGGCACGAAGACCGTCACCGAGGCCAACTCGGCGGTCTTCGACGACGCCGGCCGCACCCAGACCCGCACCATCAACGGCGACAGTCAGTCCTTCGTCTACGACGGTGAGGGCCTGCTGAAGTCCGTCTCCGGATTCGGTGCCGGATCGGGCGCGATCACCGGACCCGGCGGACTGTGCGTGGACGACGCCGGTGGCCACAGCGCCGACGGAACCGTCATCCAGATCTACACCTGCAACGGCACGGCCGGACAGAAGTTCACCGCCAACGGCGGCAAGCTGACGGTCCTGGGCAAGTGCGCCACGGCATCGGGAACGGCGAGCGGTTCGACGATCACGCTGAAGACCTGCGTACCGGACGCCACGACCCAGTCCTTCGTTCTCCGCACGGACGGCACCTTCTACAACACGGCCTCGAAGCTCTGCCTGAGCGTGCCGAGCGCTACCGTCAGCGCCGACCTGACCCTGGCCGCGTGCACGGCGAGCGCCGACACCCAGAAGTTCACCCTCGCCGCGAGCACGTCGTACCTCTACGACGCGGACGGCACCCGGATCGCGAAGACGACCGGCGGCTGGACCACCCTCTACCTCGGCGAGACCGAGGTCATGGGCTCCCAGACCTCCACCGCCACCAGGGCGATGCGCAGCTACGCGCAGGCCGGCGCCCCCACGGTCGTCCGCTACACCTCCAGCGCCACCAGCGCACACACCCTGGTCGCCCAGGTCACCAACACCCAGGGCACGGCCACCGTCCAGATCAAGCTGGCCTCCGGGATGGCGGTCCAGACCCGGTCCTACGACGCCTGGGGCAACCTGCGCGGAGACCTCGAAACATCGCTGACGGGCTGGGCGGGTTCCCGCGCGTACATCGGCGGCGCGGACGAGTCGAGCACGGGCCTGATCCATCTGGGCGCGCGGGACTACGACCCTGTCACCGGGCGCTTCACGTCACTCGACCCGGTGATGGACTTCTCCGACCTGCTCCAACTGGGCGGTTATGCCTACGCGGACAACAGCCCGGTCACCAAGGAGGACCCCAACGGCCAGTTCTGGGGCTGGTCCCAGGTCAAGCACGCGGCCTGGTCCGCCACCAAGACGGTCGCGCACGTGGCGTACGAGTACTCGGGCCTCGCCGACATCGTCAGCTGCGCCACCCACCCGGCACTCGGCTCCTGCCTGATGGCAGCCGCCACCATCATCATCACCGTCGCGACCTTCGGCGAGGGCGGAGTGGCCCTGGCCGCCGCACGCGGCGGAATGCGCTTCGGCGGCGGGGTGCTGGCGCGGGGCGCGGAACAGGCGGCGGTCAAGACGGCGGAGAAAACGGCTGTCAAAACCGCGGCCAAGGCCGTCGAGAAGAAGGTCGTGAAGACGGCCGAGGAGAAGGCGGCCAAGGCGGTCGAGAAGAAGGCCGCGGCGAAGGCGACGGAGAAATCCGCCGCGAAGACGGCCGAGAAGGACGCCGGCAAGGCGTCCGACGCGGGCGAGGACGCCGTCGAGTCAGGCGGCAAGTGCAACAGCTTCACGCCCAACACGCGGGTGCTGCTGGCCAACGGCAGGACCAAGGCGATCAAGGACCTCAGGCCCGGCGACAAGGTCAGGTCGACGGACCCGGTCCTCGGCACGACGGCGTCCCGCACGGTCACGGCCACGATCGAAGGCCAGGGCACCAAGCACCTCGTCCGCCTCACCTTGGCCAACGGCAAGTCCCTCACCGCGACTGACGGCCACCCGATCTGGCTCCCGAAGGCCCACCGCTGGGCCAAGGCGAGCGAACTCCGTTCCGGTGACTGGCTGCAGACGTCGGCCGGGACGTACGTCCAGGTCAGGGCGGTACGGGCGTGGACGCAGACGGCGACGGTCGACAACCTGACTGTTGCCGGGACGCATACGTACTATGCGGTGGCGGGGGCCATTCCGGTCCTGGTCCACAATTGCGATGACGCTACGCATGCTGACGACTGCTATTGCGACTACGGGGATACGCCCAAGCCGCGCGCGGACGCTCTGAGCGATGACATCTGGGATGCCGCCGAGGAGGCCGAGTCCGGCCTTGCCGGTGAGACGGGCCACTCGGTGCAGCGCGCAGCCCAGCGTGGTGTTTCGGACGAGCAAATAGAATCCGCTCTCTCGCGTGAGCCGTTCCAGTACTACCATGAAGGCCAGTACAAGTCGGGGTACTACGACCCGGGCACAAAGGTCTTCGTGGGTAAAACGATCGATGGCAACATCAATACGGTGATAGAGGACGTCGAGGCCGCCTATATTGCCCGACTGAAATCTGCGAAGGGGCCAAACTGATATGGCGGATGTGCGGGTTACCTATGACCCGGTGGTCAATGCGGCCTATGTCTACTTCACGGAGCCGCAGGTGACCGTCCCGTCCGCGCACACGTATCCGTGCGATCCGATCGATGTGGACGGGATGATCAATTTGGATTTCGATGCGGAAGGGCGACTCATCGGCATCGAAATCCTGGCGGCCGACACAAAGCTTCCCCGATACATGCTGGACGGCGCGGAGCGTTTGGAACGGCCCTGAACCGACCACGCCGGATCCGGTCCTGAATCAGGTTGAGGGTGGCCCCCAGGATTTCTTGCGGGCCACCCTTGCCGTTGGACGCGGAGGTCACACCGCGTGTGGGTCAACTGCCGGTATTCAGCCGGAGGGCGAGGTCGTGGGCGGTGGCGCTGGTGAGGTCTCCGATGAAGGCCCCGACGATTTCGAGCCGGCCGCCGGTGAGCGAGGAGGTCACGCTGGGGTTGCCCCAGAGCTTGCCGTCGATGACGATGGCGAATTCGTTGCGCGGGGCCGGGGCCCCGGCGATGGAGCCGGTGAGGGCGGCGAAACGGGTCCGGTCGGTGGAACCGAGGGTCACGTCGACCTGCCAGGTGCCGTCGGTCGGGCTTTTGCCGGCCTTCGCGGAGGCGACACGGACGTCGGTCATGCCCCTGGCCCGGTCGGCGTGGACGCAGAACGCCGGGTGGGTCGCGCTCGCGCGCACGGTGTAGCCGTCGCTGCCGTGGGCGCAGGCGGCCTCCGTGGACGAGGTGACCGGCAGGATGGAGAGCAGGGCCACCTTCCCGGTGTTCCCCGTGTCCCCTGCGGCGGGCCGGACCCCGTGCGCGTGCGGGGGCGTGCCGTCCGCCACGGCGACCGCGCAGGCGGCGACCACGGCGACGACGCCGGCGGCGCCGGCACGGGCCAGCCGCTGCCGCCGCCGGGCGACCCGCAACGCGTCGTCGGCCAGGCCTGCCAGGCAGCGACCGGCGGCATCGGCACCGGTCTCCAGGACGTGGGTGTGCAAGGCATCGTGCAGCGACGTTTCGCGCAGCGGGTGTTCGGTCGAGTCGTTCATGCGATGACGCCCCTTCCGGAGGCAGGGGCGGAGGTGGCGGCCGACCGCTCCGCTTCCGCGAAGGCGGCGCGGAGGGAGGCGAGGGCCTTGTGGGTCTGGCTGCGGACCGTCCCCTGGGCGATGCCCAGGATCGCGGCGATCTCCTGGTCGGGCCGGTCCTCGAAGTAGCGCAGCACGATCACCGCGCGCTGGCGCCTGGGCAGCCGCCGCAGCGCGGCCATGATGTCCTGCCGCTGCACCACGGTGTCGGCCAAGTCGACGGCCTGCGCGGACGAGTCCGGCAGCTTGTCGGTGACCGTCTCCTTTCCCCAGCTGAGCAGCCGGAAGCGGTCCACATGGGCGTGGTACAACGCCCGGCGCACATAGGTCTCCGGCTGCTGCCGGTCGCGCAGCCGCGACCAGCGCCGGGCGGTGGACGCGAGTGCGGTCTGGAGCAGGTCGCGGCCCTGCTCCCAGTCCCCGGTCAGCAGGTAGGCCGTGTGCAGCAGTGATCTCGACCGCGCGGCCACGAACTCGCGGAACTCACGTTCCTCGTCGGCGTTCAAGCGCCCTCCCTCGTTCCCCCGTAAAGACGGGTAGGGAAGGGAGTTCGACTGCCCTGCCGGTCAGACTTTCTCATCCACCTTTCGTGTCCACCTTTTTTTGTCCACTCTCGTCCACGACGCTGCCGGGCTTCTCGCGCGGAGCGTCAGAGCCCCAACCACCGCCGTACCCGCCGAACTTGACGGTTGTCCGCCAGCGAGTCGAGGAACCGGCGCCCGCCCCCGGCCTCGTACGCCGGGCCCTCCAGGCGGAGCAGCGTCCCGTCGCGGACGACGGCGTACGCGAGGGGCTTGGCCGTCTTCGGGAGGGCTACCGGGTGGCGGCCGGAGGGGAGCTTCAGGCGTGCGGGGAGGCGGAGTTGGGCCGTGGCGGAGTCGGGGGTGGGGAGCAGCTCGGCTTCCACGCCCAGCGTGGCCACGGTGACCTTCAGGCGGGCAGGAGTGCCGTCCGCCGTCGCCGCCATGTACGGCAGGGGGAGTGAACACCCCTCGCCGCGCCCGGCGTTGCCCGCCGCCACGGTCGACGTGTCCTGTCCGAGCTTGCGCTGACGTTGGTCCACGTCCAGGGCGAGCTGGCCGCTGCCCGTCCAGTAGGGGAGTGCGAGTCGGCCACCGGTCAGTGCCGGGCCCGTCGCCGGGGTGCCCGGCGTGCCCTCGCCCGTCACGCGCACCAGGCGGTCCACGCCCAGCAGCTGGACGTACGCCCACACGTCGTGCACACCCCGCTCCAGCGGACGCCCGCCCGCCAACCGCTCGGGGTCCAGGGCCAGTTGCCCGGAGGCGATCACCTGCGAACGGCCGTCCCCGAGGGGCTTCAGCCGTACCTCCAGGTCGCCCTCCGGATACCACCAGTCCTCGCGGTCCCGGTCCTTCACCACGAGTTCCGCGTACGCGAGCCGGAAGGGGTCGGGGACCTCCCAGCCGTCCTCCGTCCCCGGCACGCCGGCCAGCAACTCCGGGTCCAGGTACCGCTTTCCGTCCCGCTCGACCAGGACGAGCGGTTCGCCGTCCCCGCGCAGAAGGTCCAGCGTCACGTCGGCGACCAACCGGCCGTCCGCCCAGCGCAGTTGGCCGACCTCGCTGCGGGCCTTCACCTCGCGGACGCGCTCCGCGAGGGTCACCGCGCCGTCGAAGTCACCGGCCTCCAGCAGTGTGGCGCGCAGCCGGGACACCGCGGGCAGACCCTCGCGTACGGCCGCGGGGAACTCCTCAAGCGCCACCTCCCGCGCCGCCTCGAAACGCTGCCGTTGCTCGGCCGGGTCCTCGCGGAGGATCTCGGGCTCGCGGGTGCGGGAGAGGATCTCCACGTGGTAGATGCGGTGGAGGAGGCGGTTCTGGAGTGCGTCGATGTCGTCGGACGCGGGCGTGCCGTCCTTCAACTGGCCGATGATCGTCCGGGTGTTGGACCAGAAACCGTGCTTCGGGTTGAAACGGTGCTGGGTGTTGTTGCCGCCGTCGTCCCGCTTCATCCAGTAGTAGACGGGATAGTCGGCGAGGATCGAGATGCGCTCCGCCTTCAGATAGGCGGCGCTGACGAAGGCCAGATCCTCCAGGATCCACGGGCCCTCGGGGAAACGCAGCCCGTGTTCCTCGACGAACGCGCGCCGGAACATCTTGTGCGGCGACATGCTCTGCATCAGCTCGTCGTTCTCGATGGTGCAGGCGTCCACCGTGTGCCGGAACAGTCGCCGGGGCCGCACCATCGTGCTGGACATCTTGCCGAGGACCACGTCGGCGTTGTTCCGCTTCGCGTGCTCGTACAGCCGCTCCAGGGCCTCGGGCCCGAGCGTGTCGTCGTGGTCGACGAACTGGATGTACTCGCCCTGGGCGTGCTTCATGCCGAGGTTGCGGGGCGCGCCCGGCCAGCCGGAGTTGGGCTGGGTGTGGACCTGGACGTTGGGAGCCCCGGCGGCGATCTTCTCCAGGCGGCTGAGGGTGTCGTCGGTCGAACCGTCGTCGACGTAGATGACCTCGTACTCGTCGGCCGGCAGGCTCTGCCCCAGCAGGGACGGCGCGCACTCGTCGACGTACTTCCCGGTGTTGTAGACGGGGACGATCACGCTGACTTTGACTCTCGGCATTCCACGGACCCTACCTGTCGGTGAAAGCCCGGTGAACTGTCGGCAACTGACTTGCCTTGAGATGCGAGGGGTGCGGCTTTCGCCCCGGAGGTGAAGATGGTCACACTCTGTGTGATTGCTATGTACAGCAAGTTTCCTAATAACCTTGACGGTTTTTATTTAACTCGTATTTAGTCTCCTCTTACGTCATTCACAGGGTGGCCTTACCTGGCCGTACCCGGAGGGCTAACGAGGGGTGGGGTGTGCGTACGCGTACGCATCTGGCCGGGGGGCTGGCCGGTCTGGCTGGTCTGTGCCTGGCCGCTATGGGGGTCGTGACACTGGCATCGCCACCGGCGGTGGCTGCCACGTGCACGGCGGGGACATCGAACGACTTCAACGGCGACGGCGTGACCGACACGGTGCTCGCGGACCCGGACGCCACGGTGAACGGAGCCCAGAAGGCCGGGCTCGTGCGCGTGGTCCTCGGGGGCGGCAAGGGGGTGTCCGAGATATCCCAGGCCACCACCGGAATGTCCGCGGCCCCGGAGGCGGGTGACGGCTTCGGGGCCTCCTTCGACACCTACGACGCCGACGGCGACGGCTGCACCGACCTGGTGGTGGGAACGCCGTTCGAGGACGTCGTGAAGAGCGGCGTCAATCTCGTCGACGCCGGGGCGATCTTCGTCATCCACGGCACGCCCACCGGTATCGGCGCGGGCTCCGCGATCGAGGGATACACCCAGGCCGGCTTCGACTCGAACAGTTCCACCGAGGCGTACGACTGGTTCGGTTTCGCCCTGGATGCCGGCGCGAACGCGAGCGGTACGCCGTACCTCGTGGTCGGGGTCCCCGGTGAGAACGTCACCGTGGGCAGCACCACCTACGGGGACGCCGGCTGCATCGAGTACCAGCAGGGCAGCACCACGATCGGCGTGAGCGAGAAGGATCCGGGGGTGCCCGGTGACGTCGAGACGAACGACAAGTTCGGCTACTCGCTGGCCGGGACCAACCGTTACTTCGCGGTCGGCAGCCCCGGGGAGGCCATCGGCACCGAGGAGTTCGCCGGCGGAGTGGCGGTCTTCAGTCACACTCTCTCAAGTGGCATGCCCACGCCACTTCTGGGCCTCGACCAGAACAGCACCGGGATCGCCGGGGCGGCGGAGGCGGGCGACGGCTTCGGCAGTTCGGTCTCCATGACCGGTTACCGGCCGAGCGACCAGACGTACAACTCGGACGCGCTGCTCGCCATCGGGATGCCGGGCGAGGACGTCGGGACGCTGGCGGACGCGGGCGGGATGGTGGTCGTACGCGTCCAGCCGTCCGGTGCCTTCACCCAGGTTGCGGCGGCGGACGGCAACGCGACGGACGCCGAGGGCGACGCGGCCGCCGGCGACTTCATGGGTCAGCGGGTGGTGATCGCCAACACCGACACCACCGTCGTGACCGTCTCGGCCAACGTCCGTCTCGCCGTCGGCGAGCCGGGCAAGGACACGGCCACGGTCAAGGACGCGGGCGCCGTCCACATCTTCCGGCCGCTCGACGCGGCCATCGGCACGGCCGACAAGGAACTCACCCGGGGCTCGGGACTGCCGGGCACGGCGACGGCCCGGGACTACACAGGCATCGCGCTCGCGGGCGGCAACACCAACCTCTATGTGGGCGTGCCGTACAGCAAGGCCTCGGGCACCTCGAAGGGCGTCCTCTACGTCACACGCTGGACGGACGTCGACGGCACCACGAGCGTCGGCACCACCACCTACCAGCCCGGCTCGGGCGGACTGCCCGACGCGGGCGCGGCGCTCGGAGCGATCCGATGAGCGGTGGACAGAGAGGACAGAGAAGAAGAGAGCACAGCGCGATGAGCACGCGTAAGAGATCCGGACGCCGCCGCCCCCTGATCGCCGCCGCCACCATCGCGGCCCTCCTGACCCCGGGCCTGATCGCCCTCCCCGCCCCGGCCGCCGAGCGGACCGCGTCGGCCGGCACGAGCGCCGCCGACGCGAGTGGCACCTCGTCCCTCTCCGCGAACGCCGCCCGGACCAAGGCCAAGAAGTCCGGCAAGGCCGTCGAGATCCAGAGCCTGCGCGACGAACGCAGCACGACCGTCGCCAACCCGGACGGGACGTTCACCACCAAGCAGTACGTCCAGCCCGTGCGCACCCGTGTCGACGGCACGTGGACGGACATCGACACCACCCTGGTCCGGCAGAAGAACGGCACCCTCGCGCCGAAGGCCGCACTCACCGCGATGTCCTTCTCCGGCGGAGGCGGGACGACCTTCGCCACGATCGAGAAGGACGGCCACGCGCTGTCCCTCGACTGGCCGACGAAACTGCCCGCGCCGAAGATCGACGGCCCGACCGCCACGTACAAGAACGTCCTGGACGGCGTCGACCTCAAGGTCACCGCCAGCGCCGAGGGCTTCTCGCACGTGCTGGTCGTCAAGACCGCGAAGGCGGCGGCCGATCCGGAGCTGACCGAGCTCCAACTCCCCTTCGACACCGACTCGGTGACGCTCGCCGAGGACACGGACGGCGGCCTCACCGCCACCGACCCCGGCGCCGGCGGCGCGGTCTTCGAGGCACCGCAGCCGGTCATGTGGGACTCCAGTCACGGCACGGCACAGACGCCCGCCGCCGAGGAGAGCACCCAGACACCGCCCGAGGGGGCCCAGGTCGCCGACGTCGGCGTGGACGTCTCCGCGGACACGATGACGCTCACCCCCGACGCGGACCTGCTCACCGACGCGGACACCGTGTACCCGGTCTACATCGACCCGGTGGTCAAGACGGCGAGCCGCAGCAGCTGGACCATGGTGTCCTCGGACTCCCCGAGCGACTCGTTCTGGAAGTTCGACGACGACGAGGGCGTCGGCCGGTGTCCCGCCGACGTCTCGGTGCGGTGCTCCAGTGGCTCGGACGTGAAGCGTCAGTTCTTCGCCATCCCGACCGGCACCTTCGAGGGCAAGGACATCATCGACGCCGAGTTCGCCGTGACCCAGGTGTTCACCTACAGCTCGGCCGCCCGCGAGGTGCAGCTCGCCCGCGTCAACAGCACGAGCGCGAGTGCGATCAGCTCGTCCACGGACTGGTCGAACCAGCCCTCCTCCAAGGCCACCGTCGACAGCAAGTCCCCCACGGACAACGCCGGTTCGTGCACGTCCACCAACCAGAACGTGCGCTTCGACGCGACGGGCACCGTACAGACCGCGGCCGACAAGGGCTGGAACACCACCACCTTCCGGCTCAAGGCCGCGAGCGAGTCCGACACGTCGTACTGGAAGCGGTTCTGCGGCAACGCGTACCTCTCGGTGAAGTACAACCGCCCGCCGCTGGAGCCGGACCAGGACGCCCTGACCATGAACCCCGGCGACAGCTGCGAGTTCGGCAAGGCCACCGAGCACTACGTCACCAAGGCCCCGAAGGCGTACGCGGTCATCAAGGACTACGACCACGGCGACACCGGCTCCAACAGCGAGACGCTGCAAGCCCAGTTCAAGGTCTGGTGGACCAACTCCTCGGGCACCGAGGTCGTCCACTACGCGACCACGGCGAAGAAGACCACGGTCGACGCGAGCAAGGACGGCCAGACCGGCCAGGCCACCTTCTCCTACACGGTCGGCGACGACCTGTCGGGTGACGGCGAGGCCGGGTTCACCGTCCCGCAGAACACCACCGTCGCCTGGGCGGTCCGCGGCTACGACCAGCAGGCCTACGGCGCCTGGTCCACCGACGGCACCCAGACCCGCTGCGAGTTCATCTACGACACCAGCAAGCCCGCCTCGGCCGTGATCACCTCGGCCGCCTACCCGGACGACGACGCCTGGCACCCCGGCGTCGGCGACTACGGCGACTTCACCATGGACTCGCCGGCCGCCGACGTGGCGAGCTACGCGTACTACTTCACCGGCCCGAAGGCCGACAGCGCGAAGAGGACGGTGGCCGCAGAGTCCACCGGCGGTCCGGCGACCGTTCGCTGGATGCCGCCGAGCGAGGGCTCGTACGTCCTGCACGTCACCGCCGCCGACGGAGCCGGCAACGCGCAGAAGACGCCGACCGCGTACGTCTTCCTGGTCAGCGACGGCCGCGCACCCGTCGCCGCCTGGACCCTCGGCGACGCCAAGGGCGCCACCAAGGCGGCCGGCAGCAGCGGCACCCCCGCCGCGAGTGCCGGTTCCGGAGTGACCTTCGGCGCGGCGGGCCCGCTCGGCTCCACCGACACCGCCGCCTCCCTCGACGGCACCGAGAACGCCTACCTGGACTCGGGCACGGCCGGCGTCGACACCGGCAAGACCTTCTCCGTGAGCGCCTGGGTCATGCTGCCCACGCTGCCCACCGCGAACGTCACCGTCGTCAGCCAGGACGGCACCGCCCAGCCCGGCTTCGAACTCGGCTACGACGTCGACACCGCCTCCTGGACCTTCCGCATTCCCGTCAGCGACATGGAGTCGCTCGGCACCTGGAAGGTCTCCGGAGCCGCGGCCGTCGCCGGGAGCTGGACCCACCTCATCGGGGTGTACGACGCCGAACTCGGCAAGATGATGCTGTACGTCAACGGCGTCCTCGTCGCCGACGACGTGCAGGCCCGCCACACCACGTGGAGCGCGACCGGCGGTGTGCAGATCGGCCGCAAGCTCGCCCTCGACGGCTACGTCAACCAGCTCAAGGGCAGCGTCGCCGACGTCAAGCTGCACGACCGGGTCATCCCACCCACCGAGGGCCAGGAGCTCGGCGGCATCCAGCCGCACCAACTCGCCTACTGGCAGCTCGACTCGGCCACCGGCGGAGTCTCGCCGGAGACCGGCGGCGGCACCGGGCTGACCCTCGGCGGGGGCGCCTCCATCTACGTACCGGACGATTCCTGCGACCCCGAGGCGGACCCGGACTGCGTGCCACCGGCCGAACCCCTCTGGGGCGACGGGCACTTGGTCCTGAACGGCACCAACGCCTACGCCACCCGCGCGGCCACCGGACCGCTCACCGCCCAGGACAGCTTCACCCTCACCGCCCGCGCCCGGCTCGCCTCGGCGAACCCGACGGCGGACGAGACGGTGCTGGCGCTGTCCGGCGCCAACGGCAGCGCGATCAAGGTCAAGTACTCGGCGTCCCAGGCCCGTTGGCAGCTGGTGGTGACCGACGCCGACTCGTCCGCACCGGTGACCACCACCCTGCTCGACAACGGTGACGCACCGAGTTCCGCGGGCACCGGCGACCACCTCGCCCTGGTCTACAACGCGGTCTTCGGCGATGTGCTGCTGTACGTCGACGGCGTCGCCGCCATCGACGCCTCCTGGGACAACACCTGGGACTTCAGCACCACCAGCCTCCAGGTCGGCCGATCGCTGACCGGAACGGCGGCCGGCGAGTACTTCTCCGGCGCCATGGACGAGGTGCGCATGTACCAGGGCCCGCTGGACGCCTCACTGGTGGCGCTCGTCGCCGGTCTGCCGGGCGGTTCCAGCGTCGACGAGACCTCGGCCTGACCGGCCGTTCCCCTTATCAACTAGGAGAGTTGATGTCCCAGTCTCCCTGGTACCGGTCCACGAGACCGGCCTGGCGGAGCGGTCGCCGACGGGCCGCGCTGGTCCTCGGACTGGCGTTGTCCATCGGGCTGCTCCCGCAGTACGCCCCCACGGCCACCGCCGACACCGGCCTGACCCGACCCAAGACGCAGACCGACCTCGACGCGCCGGTGAGCGGCAAGAACGCCACCGCCGAGACCTTCAAGAAGACCGACCAGGCCAAGAAGGCCGCCGTGAAGAAGACGGCCAAGGCGCACTGGCCCACCGCCGGCAGCGCCGAGGTCGACCTCACCGGCAAGGCGAACAAGGCGGTCAAGGCCAAGGGCCTGCCGCTGACCGCGAAGGCGGCCGGTGGCACGAAGGGCGCCGACTCCGTCCGGGTCGAGATCCTCGGCCGCAAGGCCACCGAGGCGGCCGGCGTCGACGGCGTGCTCTTCACCGTCGCCCGCACCGACGGCGCCACCACCGCGGGACCGGCCCAAGTCTCCCTGGACTACGCGGACTTCGCCGACGCCTACGGCGGCGACTACACCTCCCGGCTGCGGCTGGCCACCTACCCGGCGTGCGTCCTGACGACTCCGGAGAAGAAGGCCTGCTCGACACCGACGTACCTCAAGTCGACGAACGACACGGCCGGGCAGACGCTGACGGCGACCGTACAGGCGGCCGGTGACACCTCCGGCCCCTCCACCCAGCTCCTCGAAGCCGACTCGGCGAGCTCGTCGGCCACCGTCGTGGCGGCCACCGCCGACAGCGGCGGCGACGGCGGCGACTACAAGGCCACCAGCCTGACGCAGTCCTCGCAGTGGGGCGTCGACGCCAGCTCGGGCGCGTTCACCTGGTCGTACCCGATGGCCGTCCCGCCGGTACCCGGCGGGATGCAGCCGAACGTCGGCCTGAGCTACAACTCCCAGTCGATCGACGGCCAGACGGCGACCACGAACAACCAGGGCTCCTGGATCGGCCAGGGCTTCTCCTACGACCCCGGTTACATCGAGCGCAGCTACAAGGGGTGCGCCGACGACGGCCACGACGACACCAACGGTGACCAGTGCTGGGCGTTCGACAACGCCACGCTCTCCCTCACCGGCGGTTCGTCGGGCCGGCTCGTCAAGGACGACACGACCGGCGCATGGCGGATCAGCTCCGACGACAACTCCAAGGTCGAGCACCTGACCGGCGCCGCCAACGACGACGACAACGGCGAGTACTGGAAGATCACCACTGGTGACGGCACCCAGTACTACTTCGGCCTCAACCACCTCACCGGCTACGCCAGCGGCAACGAGGAGACCAACTCCACCTGGACCACCCCGGTCTACGGCGACGACTCCGGCGAGCCCTGCTACAACGCCACCTTCGCCGACGCCTACTGCACCCAGGCCTGGCGCTGGAACCTCGACTACGTCGTCGACCCGCACGGCAACGCCATGTCGTACTTCTACGGCACGGAGAAGAACTACTACACACAGGGCCTGAAGACCGCCGAGAACGGCAAGCCCTACATCCGCGGCGGCTACCTCAAGCGCGTCGACTACGGCCAGCGCGACGGCAAGGCGTACTCCACCAAGCCGGCCGCCCAGGTCGTCTTCACCACCGCCGAGCGCTGCGTCGGCTCCCTGACGGACTGCTCCGCCGACGCGCTCAAGGACTCCACGGCCGCCGACTGGCCGGACGTCCCCTGGGACCAGAACTGCAAGGCCGACACCAAGTGCCCCGGCCAGAACTCACCGACGTTCTGGACCCGCAAGGAACTGACGAAGGTCACCACACAGATCCGCACCGGTGACTCGGCCTACACCCCGGTCGACGTGTGGAGCCTCACCCACGTCTTCACCGACAACGGAGACGCGTCCAAGTCCCTGTGGCTGAGCAGGATCGACCACACCGGCAAGGTCGGCACCGATGCCTCGGTCCCGTCCGTCGAGCTCTACGGCGTCCAACTCCCCAACCGCGTCGACGAGTCGGGCGACAACCTCCAGCCCTTCTACCGCTTCCGTCTCTCCGGCGTGCTCAACGAATCGGGCGGCGCGCTCAGCGTCAACTACGCGGACAACCAGTGCACTTCGAGCACCGTCCCGGCGGAGGACTCCTCCACCAAGCGCTGCTTCCCGGTGAAGTGGAACCCGCCCGGCGTCACCGACCCGATCACGGACTGGTTCCACAAGTACGTGGTCGCCTCCGTCGTCCAGACCGACCTGACCGGCCAGAACGCCGACCAGATCACCTCGTACACCTACCTCGGCGACGCGGGCTGGCGGAAGACGCCGGCCGACGGCATCACCAAGTCCGAGTACCGCACCTGGGGCGACTGGCGCGGCTACGGCAGGGTCCAGGTCGCCACCTCCGACGGCAGCAACGACCCCGCCAACACCAAGACCGAGCATGTCTTCTTCCGCGGTCTCGACGGCGACGTCGACAAGGACGGCGACTCCCGCTCGGCGACGGTCACCGACTCGGGCGGCGTCTCCTACGCCGACTCCGACTGGAAGGCCGGCCAGGAGCTGGAGACGCTCACCTACAACGGCTCCGCCGTGACCGAGAAGTCGGTGACGGTGCCGTGGACCGCGGTGACCGCGACGGAGACACGGGACTGGGCGACGTACAGGGCCCGTTACGTCGCCACCGGCTCCACGGACACGTACACCGCGCTCGCGGTGGGCGGCTGGCGGCACACCAAGTCCTCGACCACGTACGACGGTTCGACCGGCCGCGAGACGATGGTCGACGACGACGGCGAGGTCGGCGTCGCCGACAACCAGTGCACCCGCAACGAGTACGCGGACAGCGCGAGCGCGCACATCTACTCGCTCGTCTCCCGGGTCGAGACGGTGGGCGTCGACTGCGCCACCACCCCCGACCGCACCAAGAACGTCATCTCCGACGACCTGACCTACTACGACGGTTCGACGACGCTCGGCGCCGCCCCCACCAAGGGCGACATCACGACGACCAAGCGGCTGTCGGCGTACAGCGGCACGACGGCCACGTACCAGACGACCGCCACGACGACGTACGACGACTACGGCCGCCCGCTGGTCGTCAAGGACGCGGACACGGTCTCCTCGTCGACGCAAGTCACGTCCTCCACCGTCTACACGGACACCTACGGACTGGCCACAAAGTCGACGGTCACCAACGTCGACGGCTGGACGACCTCGACGGAGTACGCCCCGGCCTGGGGACAGCCCACGGCCAAGGTCGACCAGAACGGCCTGCGCACCGACCTCGCCTACGACGGCCTCGGCCGCCTGGTCTCGGTCTGGCTCCCGGACCGCCCCAAGGCGAACTCGTTCACCCCGTCCCTCAAGTACGAGTACCTGATCCGCGGTGACGACGGCCCGACCGCTGTCCACACGCAGAAGATCGAGAACGACGGGACCTCGTACGGCAGTGAATGGGCCCTGTACGACGGCTGGTTGAGGCCCCGGCAGACCCAGACGGAGGGTGAGGGCGGCCGGATGGTCGCCGACACGCTGTACGACGGCTCGGGCCGCGTGGTGCAGGTGAACGACACCTACTACACCACCGGCGCCCCGTCCTCGGCGCTCTTCGACCCGAAGGACACCGAGCTCGACGCGCAGACGGTCACCGAGTACGACGGCGCGGGCCGCACCACGGCCACCGTCTTCAAGGTCCAGGGCACCGAGCAGTACCGCACGACGTACGCCTACGGCGGCGACCGCGTCACGACGACCCCGCCGCAGGGCGGCGTCAAGACGACGGTCGTGACCGACGCCCGGGACCGCACGACGACCCAGGTCCAGTACCCCACCGACGGTGACGCGGTCACCACGTCGTACGGCTACAACGCGGCGGGCCTGCTGACCCGGGTCACCGACGACCAGGGCAGCAACTGGGCTTACACGTACGACCAGTTGGGCCGCAAGCAGACGGCGTCGGACCCGGACACCGGTGCGTCCTCGTACACGTACGACGCGCTGGACCGCCAGACGTCGGTCACCGTCAACGGCGACAAGACCTCCACGGTCTACGACGAGCTGGGCCGCGCGGTCTCGACCTGGCAGGGCGAGGCGACGACCGGCACCAAGCTGTCCGTCACCAAGTACGACACGGCCTACAAGGGCGAGCTGTACGGCGTCTACACCTACAAGGACGGCGCGGTCTACTCGTCGGTCACCTACCCGACCCTCGACCCCGACAACGACTACGCCCCCCTCACCACCAAGTACTACCTGTCCAAGACGGCCGAGCCGCAGCTGGGCGGGACGTACGAGTTCGGCGTCGAATACAACGACGACGGCACGGTCAAGCACGACACCCTGCCGGCGCTGGGCGACCTGCCCGGTGAGGCGGTGTCCTACGTCTACGACGAACTCCAGCGCCCGACCGGGGTGAACACCTCTCTCGGGGGCCTGAGTTACGTCTCGGACGCGTCGTACTCCCCGACGTCCAACCTGGAGTCGCTGGAGCTCTACACGGGCGAGTCGACGGCGAAGAAGACCTGGATCAACAACTTCTACGAGGCGGGCACGGACCGGCTGACCAACTCGTCGGTGCAGGTCGAGGGCGCGAGCGTCGCCTACGACGCGAACTACACCTACGACGACGCCGGCGACATCCTCTCCATCGCGGACACCCCGACCGGCGGCACCTCGGACGTCCAGTGCTTCTCGTACGACGGCCTGGGCCGGGTCTCCTCGGCATGGACGTCCTCGGTCGCGTCGAACGACGCGAAGGGCACCGGCAGCACGGACGCGTCCTGCGCACAGGGCGCGAAGGCGTCGACGGTGGGCGGTGTCTCGCCGTACTGGACGGACTACGGCTACGACACGATCGGCAACCGCAAGAGCGAGGTCCGCCACGGCCTGAACGGCACGGCGACGTCCAGCCGCTCTTACGTGTACGGCGACGGCTCCGGACCGAACGGCACGGACTCGGGCCCGCACACGGTCTCGTCGGTGACGCAGAAGACCGACGCCACGGCCACGACTCCGCAGATCACCTCGCGGAACTCGTACACGTACGACGCCTCGGGCAACACGGCGACGCGCGTCCTGGACGGCGACACCCAGTCGCTGGCCTGGGACAAGCAGGGCGAACTGACCACGGTCACGAACGCCGACGCGACGGTGACGACGTACAAGTACGACGCGTCGGGAGCCCGCGTTCTCCGGGACACCCCCGACGAGAAGACCTTCTACCTCCCCGGCACGGAACTCCACTACGACAAGTCCACGGCCAAGGTCACGGCCACCCGCTACTACAGCTTCGCCGGGACCACGGTCGCGATGCGGGAGGCGGACGGCGTCCACTTCCTCGTCTCGGACAACCAGGGCACGGCGCAGCTGGCGGTCGACGCGAAGACGGGTTCGACGACCCGCCGCCGCATGGACGCGTTCGGCAACGACCGTGACAACTCCACGTCGTCGACCACGGACTGGGTCAACGACAAGGGCTTCGTCGGCGGTACGAAGCAGGCGTCGACGGGCCTGACGACACTGGGTGCGCGGGAGTACGACTCGGACACCGGCCGCTTCATCTCGGCGGACCCGGTGGTCGACTACACGGACCCCCAGCAGATCAACGGCTACGCGTACGCCAACAACAGCCCTGTCTCCCACAACGACGCGTCGGGGCTGCGCCTGGCCGACTGCGTGGGCGGCTGGAACGAGTGCGGACCGGGTCCGTCCACGCACCGGGGCGCGGTCGACACGCGGGACAGCAGCGGTTCGGGCGGCGGAGACGCGACATCCTCCACGCCGGCCCGTGCGCAGGCGAACGCGGCCCAGTCGAAGGCGGACTCCGCGAAGCAGAGGGCGATCGCGATCGCCAAGGAACTCGGCAAGATCGCGGCAGACGAACTGGGCATCACGGATGCCCTGGACTGCTTCACGACGGGCAACCTGGCCGCTTGCGGCAACACGGCTCTCAACGTGGTCGGGTCGTTCCTGGGCGGCGGCCCGCTGGCCAAGCTGGCGAAGAAGTACGCGGCGCCGTGGAAGTGGGCCAAGGCGGAGAAGCTGGGCAAGCGGATCTGGGGGCTGGGCAAGAAGCTGCTCGACGACTTCAACGACTGGCGCAAGAGCCGGAAGGAAGCGAGCCGGCTCGCCAAGATCGCCGAATCCTGCGAGAAACCGAACAGCTTCACCGCCGACACCCAGGTGCTGATGGCGGACGGCACGACCAAGGCCATCAAGGACGTCAAGATCGGCGACGAGGTCCTGGCCACGGACCCGGAGACGGGCAGGACGAAACCCGAAAAAGTCACCGCCGAGATCAAGGGCGTAGGCCTCAAACACCTCGTCCAGGTCACCGTCGACGTCGACGGCAAACAGGGCGCGAAGACGGCATCGGTGACCGCCACGGATCAACATCCCTTCTGGGTCCCGGAACTGGGCGAATGGCTCGACGCCACGGACCTCCACTCGGGCGAGTGGCTGAGCACGGGCTCGGGTACGCGCGTCCAGATCACGGCCGTGAAGCGGTGGACGGCGCTGACGGCTACGGTGCACAACCTGACCGTTGGTGAGCTGCATACGTATTACGTGGTGGCGGGGGCTACGCCGGTCCTGGTCCACAACATCAGCGAGAATACGCTCTGCAATGTGACTCTTGGGCCGGCCATAATCGGTCAGAAAGCGGAAGGAGTGACCGCTGAACGCGGTGACACGGTCCTGGCTCACGAGCAGCGGATGATGAACGAGTTCGGCGACCGAAATGGCTGCGCTTCATGTGGAGCGGCCAAATCCGGATACAATGACGGTCACTGGACTGGTGACCACAATCCGCCGAATAAGCTCGCGCCCAACGGTCCGTGGACTCTGTATCCGCACTGCAAGGCATGTTCTAAACAGCAGGGCGGGATCGTACGCACGCTCCTCAAGGAGTACTATGACTTCCCGGTGTGGAAACAATGACAGTAGGTGGATTCAATGATGCTCTTCGCCTCGTGTACGACGAGATTCGCGCATGGCCTTGTTGTTGCCGCCGCACCCGGGAGTACCGATACGCATGAAAGCTGGGACCCTGCGAGCGATGTTGTTCACGGAGGCGCGGACTCCCTGTTCATCTCCGTCCAGCAAGCCGCCAGTGGTCCAGCATCGATCCAATGTGTGCAAGGGCCTTACCAGCCCAGTGGAAAAGTCCTTGTATACTCGGGAAAATTGATACTTCCTCAGGCGTCTCTTGAAATTTCGGACCCGAATGAATCGGTGAAGTTGCTGATTCCCGTTCCGAACATAGAAAATCAAGTCGACGTCTACGGGGACGGTACCGATGAGCCTGATGAGGTAGTGATCGTTCTGACAGGCGATGCATCGTGGTAATCCGTGATTTCTGACGGTGGCAGGTCGGTTTGGTAGGTCGCAAGGGCGTCACGTCGAGTTTCCCGCGGCGTGGCGCCCTTTGTTCTGCGCGGCCACGTCTTAACGGGGGAGATTTCACGGCCCGGGTCAACGCACCCGCCCCTCGAAGCACTCCTTCCTCCCCGGCGCTGCCCCCGTCTTCGCCGCGGGCTCGAAGCAGAATCGGACCACCGTCCCGGGGCGGGTCGCGGCCATGAGGGTGTAGATGTACGTGTTCGCCTCCGTGGAGTTCCTGACCTTCGCGCGGCGGACGGTGGCCGCCCGGCCGCTCACGGTCAGCTCGACCCGGTCCCCGATCCGGGCGCCCCACATCCGCAGCCAGCTCGCCCCGCACTCCCGGCTGTGCCGCAGCTGGAGCCAGGCCCCGGTGCCCGTCTCGTGCATGGCCAGGGTGACCGGCTCGGCGACGCAGTGCATGGTCAGCGGGTCCTTGCCCGCGCAGGTCGACTCGTAGCACAGCGGCCCGACGCCCGTGGTCGAGGACGGGAGTGTGGACGCCGGTTCGGAGTGGTGGGGGAGCAACAGCAGGGCGACCACCACACCGGCCACCACCAGGGCGCACATGGACCCGAGCGCGGCCAGGGCGGCCACGCCCCGGTGAGCGGATTCCGTGACCTCCGGCTCCGGCTCCGGCACCGGTACGGGCGCCCGCACCGTCACCGTCGCCTGAGCGGCCGGTGACGGGGGCAGCGTCTCCGCCGCGCCTCGTCCGCTCGTCTCCGCCTCCGCGATCTCCCACAGCGCGACGCACCGGCCCTCCGGCTCCCCCGCGAGCCGGCACAGCTCCTCCACCGCCTCCCTCGGCGGCAGGGTCCTGCCGTTGAGATACCGCTCCCACGACGACTTGCTGTACGGCGTCTTCGCGGCGAGCCCCGCCAGACTCAGCCCGGTGCGCGTCTTCAACTCCCGCAAAGAGGAGTCCAGTTGGTTCATCCCCGGAGGGCTTTCCAGGTGTGCGGCCCGACCATCCCGTCCACGTGCAGTCCCGCGTGCTTCTGCAGCGCCTTGACCGCACCCAGCGTCAGCGGACCGAAATCCCCGTCGATGCCCCCCGGCGAGAAACCCGCCCGCCGCAGCAGACACTGCGCCTCGGCCACCTCCACCCCGTTGTTGCCCACCACCACGGTGTCTTCCCGGGTGCGGCTGTTGCCCGCGTACCAGAGGCCGTCGACACGCTTCAGACGGCAGGTGTACGACGGTTGCGGCGGCGCCGACGAAGGGCTGGCCGAGGCGGCGAGCAGGGTCGTCGGCTTCGGTGTCGCGCCGCTGCCGCCGCCGCTGTCGTTCTCGTTCATGATCCGTACGGTGATGAGCACCGCCGAGGAGACGGCCAGCACCAGGGTCACCGCGCCCGCTATGAGGGCGATGAGCAGGGAATGCCTGCGCGGGGCAGGGGTCTCGGCTTTGGCCGAGAGGAGTTCCGTGTCGGGCTCCGGCTCGGGCTCCGGCTCCGGGTGGTGTTGCCGCGGGGACCCCCAGCCCTCCGCCGCGACCTCGTGGAGCGCGAGCAGCCGGGTCGGATCGCCGTCGCCGGCGATCCGGGCCAGGGCCTCGACGGCCTCTCGGGGCGGCAGGGTCCGGCCGCCCAGGTATCGCTCCCAGGACTTCGGGCTGTACCCCGTCTTCGCCGCGAGCTGACGGATGCTCAGCCCGCTGTGGTCCTTCAGCCGGCGTAACCGGATCACCAACTGCCTTGCGCGCGGATCGAGTTCAGCGGGCAACGCTTTCCAACGCGACATGTGTCCCCCACTCGCGTTCACTTCAGGGGCTGCGCGGTCAACGGCCCCTGTTCCCCGTGGCATTGTGCATGAGCCTTCACGGCATGCGGCGGCAAAAGGTTCCCTCGCGGGTTGGGAACCGGCCACCGCGCGCCACAGCCGTCCCGCCGTGCCGTCCCGGCGGACCGCGTCCCCGCAGGCCCAGGAGGGGGACGTCCCGCGAGGTCGTCACCTTCGCGGCAACTGTGGCCGCCCGTACCGGGTGCCGCGCAGCCTCGTGTCGTCAGTCGAAACAACGACTCGAAAGGCACACGCATGCGATCGAACGTTCTGGCCCGGACCCTGGTCGGCGTCACCGCCGTCGTGGGGCTCTCCGTGGGAAGCCTGGCGACCGCGGGCACGAGCTTCGCGGCATCCCAGACCGCCGCCAAGCCGGCGGTGAGCGCGCAGAACCTCAGCATCCTGACGACGAACAACCTTGGCCTGAACACGGCGAGGGCGAAGAACTGGCAGTGCTGGCTGCGCGACTCGGGCTACAGCCCCGGCACGATCGACGGGGTGCTCGGCACCAACAGCTGGAAGGCTGCGCAGCGCTTCTTCAACGCCCAGGGCCTCGGCGCCGGCACCGTCGACGGAGACCCCGGACCCAACACGATCAAGGCGCTGCAGCGCTACCTGAACTTCTTCGGCTACGGCCTCGCTGTCGACGGGGACGCCGGCACAAACACCCGGGCCGCGTTCTGGGACTTCAACTCCACCGGCTGCTGATCCGGCCCGACACCATCGCACACACGCCGCGGCCCGTCCTCTTCCACGGAGGGAGGAGGACGGGCCGCGGCCGCGATGGCCGAAACAACGACTCGAAAGGCACACGCATGCGATCGAACGTTCTGACCCGGACCCTGGTGGGCCTCACCGCCGTCGTGGGGCTCTCCGTGGGAAGCCTGGCGACCGCGGGCACGAGCTTCGCGGCATCCCACACGGCCGCCGAGCCGGCGGTGAGCGCACAGACCATCGGCGTCCCGATCCCGTCGAACAACCTCGGCCTGACCACGGAACGGGCGAAGAACTGGCAGTGCCGGCTGCGCGACAACGGCTACGACCCCGGCCCGATCAACGGGATTCTCGGCCCCGAGAGCTGGAGGGCGGCGCAGAGCATGTTCAACGACCTGGGCCTCCGCAGCGGCCCCGCCAACGGAGACCCCGGAACCAACACGATCGTTCCGCTCCAGCGCTACCTGAACCTCTTCGGCTACGGCCTCGCTGTCGACGGGGTCGTCGGACCGCAGACCAAGGCAGCGTTCTCGGACTTCAACTCCACCGGCTGCTGATCCGGCCCGACACGAGCCGGTACGGGTCTCAGAGGCGTTCCGGCGTCCTGATCCCCAGCAGCCCCATCCCCCGCTGCAACGTCCGAGCCGTCAAGTCCACCAGGAACAGGCGGTTCTCGACGACCTCCGGGGCGTTGTCCGGGGACAGCACGTGGCACTGGTCGTAGAACGTCGTGAGCGTGGACGCCAGTTGGTAGAGGTACGCCGTCAGCTTGTGGGGGGCGTACTCCTTGGCCGCTTCCGCCACCACCTCGCTGAACTGGTCCAGGTGGAGGCCCAACGAGCGTTCCGCCGGGGCCAGTTCCAGCTCAGGGTGGGCGACCGGGCGGGCCTCGCCGGCCTTGCGGAGGATGGACTGGATGCGGGCGTAGGCGTACTGGAGGTAGACGGCCGTGTCGCCGTTCAGGGAGACCATCTGGTCCAGGTCGAACTTGTAGTCCCGGACGGCGGACGTCGACAGGTCGGCGTACTTCACCGCGCCGATCCCCACGTAGCGGCCGTTGTCGACGATCTCCTGCTCGGTCAGGCCCACCTTCTCGGCCTTGTCCCGGACGACCGCCGTGGCGCGCTGGACCGCCTCGTCGAGGAGGTCCTCCAGCTTCACCGACACGCCCTCACGCGTCTTGAACGGCTTGCCGTCCTTGCCGAGGATCGTGCCGAACGCCAACTGGTACGCCGTGACGTCGTCGTTGAGCCAGCCCGCCCGACGCGCCGTCTCGAAGACCATCTTGAAGTGCAGGGACTGGCGTACGTCGACCACGTACAGAAGGCTGGTCGCCTTGAGGTTGAAGACACGGTCGCGGATCGCGGAGAGGTCCGTCGCCGCGTAGCCGTAGCCGCCGTCGGACTTGCGGACGATCAGCGGGACGCGGTTGCCGTCCGGGCCCTTGATGTCGTCGAAGAACACGCACAGCGCGCCGTCCGAGATCTCCGCGACGCCGGACTCCTCCAGCAGCCGGCACGTCTCGTCCAGCATGTCGTTGTAACCCGACTCGCCGACGATGTCCGCGTCCCGGATCTCCATGTCCAGCTTCTCGAAGACGGAGAAGAAGTAGATCTTCGACTCGTCCACGAACTTCTGCCACGCGGCGAGCGTCTGCGGGTCGCCCGCCTGGAGGTCCACCACCCGGCGCCGGGCCCGCGTCTTGAACTCCTCGTCGGAGTCGAAGAGTTTGCGCGCGGCCTTGTAGAGGCGGTCGAGGTTCGACATCGCCTCCTCGCCGGTGACCTGCGCGTCGGCGTGGTCCAACTCGCCCGGGTGCTCGTCCAGATACTGGATCAGCATGCCGAACTGGGTTCCCCAGTCGCCGATGTGGTGCCGCCGGACCACCGACTCGCCGGTGAACTCCAGGAGTTGGACGACCGCGTCGCCGATCACCGCGGAACGGAGGTGACCGACGTGCATCTCCTTCGCCACGTTCGGCTGGGCGTAGTCGATGACCGTCGTACCGGGGTGGGGGGCGAGGGGCACGCCGAGGCGGGCCGTGTCGTCGGCGTAGCGCGCGGCGAGGGTCTCGGTGATCGCCTGGTCGGTGATCGTGACGTTCAGGAAGCCGGGGCCCGAGACCTCGATGTCCTTGATCACGTCGCCGGTGGTCACGTTCGCCACGACCTGCGCTGCCAGGTCCCGGGGGTTGGCCTTGGCCTTCTTGGCCAGGGCGAGGATGCCGTTCGCCTGGAAGTCCGCTCGGTCGCTCCGTCGCAGCAGAGGGTCCGCGTCGGCCTCCGGCAGGGCTGCCGTGAGGGCGTTCGCGAGGCGCTGGTGGACGAGATCGGTGAGGGACGTGACCGGGGCCATGGGGTAGGAGCCGTTCTCCTCGTGGGGATGGATAGACGCACCCAGTATCCCACGGAGGGTAAAGCGAGTTTTCGGGTGCGGGCCCGGTGGAGGCTGGTCGCGCCCCGCGGCGGAGCCGCATATCGATACAGCCCCGCGCCCCTAACGGCATGAGGGTTCGCGGGGTGAAGGAGTGCTGGGGCTGAGGCGAGAGCCTTGGATGGCGGCGCAGCCGCCTTCAAGGGGCGCGGGGCTGTATCGATTTGCGGCTCCGCCGC
>NZ_JBXVPZ010000044.1:0-36127 GCF_057961495.1 Streptomyces sp. P5F9
CTGGGCGTGATGCTCCTGGGCGCCGTCCTCATCAATCTGTGGGTGCAGCGCACCGCGACCCGGAGGTGACCTTCATGACGAGCAGTCAATCCATCGTCCAACTCCGCGGAACGGGCAAGTCCTACGGCAATGTCCGCGCCCTGCACGGCGTGGACCTCGCGGTCCGTCCGGGCCAGGTCACCTGCGTGCTGGGCGACAACGGCGCCGGCAAGTCGACCCTGATCAAAATCATCTCTGGGCTGCACCAGCACACCGAGGGCGAGTTCCTCGTCGACGGAGGGCCGGTGCATTTCACCACCCCGCGTCAGGCGCTGGACCGCGGTATCGCGACCGTCTACCAGGATCTGGCCGTCGTGCCGTTGATGCCGGTGTGGCGCAACTTCTTCCTCGGCTCGGAGATGACCAAGGGCCCCTGGCCGGTGCGCCGTCTCGACATCGAGAAGATGAAGAAGACCGCGGACGAGGAACTGCGCAACATGGGCATCGTCCTGGACAACCTGGACCAGCCCATCGGCACCCTGTCGGGCGGCCAGCGCCAGTGTGTGGCGATCGCCCGCGCCGTCTACTTCGGGGCCCGCGTCCTGATCCTGGACGAGCCGACCGCAGCCCTGGGCGTCAAGCAGTCCGGTGTCGTGCTGAAGTACGTGGCCGCAGCGCGGGAGCGCGGTCTCGGGGTCATCTTCATCACCCACAACCCGCACCACGCCTACATGGTCGGCGACCACTTCAGCGTCCTGCGGCTGGGCACGATGGAACTCTCCGCCGAACGCAGCGAGATCAGCCTCGAAGAGCTCACCAACCACATGGCGGGTGGCACCGAACTCGCCGCGCTCAAGCACGAGTTGTCCCAGGTACGCGGCGTCGACGTCGACGAACTCCCCGAGGAGGCGGCGCTCAAAGTCGGCTGACCTGCACAGCGGTTGGGGGCGGTACCGGACCGGTACCGCCCCCAACCGCTGTCCCTCGTCAGGCCTGAGGAAGCACCGTACTCGGCCGGACCGGGAACCCCGCCGCCCGGTAGCAGTCGTCGATGAGCCGCATCGTGGTCAGCGCGTCATCGGCGTCGAGCACCAGCGGCGCACCGTGCCTCAAGTGGGCGGCGAAGGCTTCGAGTTGGTAGGTGTACGACGACCGGCGCCCCAGCTCCTCCGTGCGCTCACCGGTCGCCGTACGCACGACGACACGGTCGTCCAGGTGGGGCTGCACGAAGTTCATCACCGTGGCCTCGCCGCGTGAGCCCACGACGCGGCAGGTCATCTGCCAGGTGTCGTGGGCCATGTGGCAGCGGGCGCTGCCCGTGGCGCCGCCCGGAAACTCCAGGTCCGCGTCCAGCCACGCGTCGATCCCCGGTGCCCCGGCCTTCTCGCCGCCGCGCGCGGTGATCAGCCGGGGTGCCCCGCCCGCCCAGGCGGCGAGCATGCGCTGGGCGTGCAGGCTGTAGCACCCGAGGTCCATCAGCGCGCCGCCCGCCAGGGGGAGCGACCACCGTACGTCGCTGTCCGGGGGCGCGGGCATCGCGACCATGGTGTCGACGTGCCGGAGATCGCCCAACTCCCCGCTGTCAAGCAGCTCGTGGAGACGCAGGACGACCGGGTGGAACAGGTAGTGGAAGCCCTCCATGAACACTGTGCCCGCCTCGGCCACGGCCTTGTGGACCTCGGCCGCCTCCGTCGCGTTGCTCGCGGACGGCTTCTCGGTGAGGACGTGCTTGCCGGCCCGGAGGGCGGCCAGGTTCCACGGCCCGTGCAGGCTGTTGGCCAACGGGTTGTAGACGACCTCGATCTCCGGGTCGGCGACGAGGTCGGCGTAGGAGGCGACCACCCGCTCCACGCCGTGCGCGGCGGCGAAGGCCTCGGCGCGGTCGCGGTCGCGGGCGGCCACCGCGACGAGGCGGTGGCCGGTCGCCCGCGCCGGCCCCACGATCGACAGCTCGGCGATCCGCGCGGCGCCCAGGACGCCGATCCGCAGGGGTTCGTCCGTCGTCACTTGCGCACCTCTTCGAGTCGTACGGGACGGTGTTCGTGCAGCGACAGGGTGCACGCCTCGGCGATCCAGCTCGCCTCGACTGCGTCCGCGACCGTGCACGGGGAGGTACGGGTGCCGGCCACCACCTCGGTGAACGCGGTGAGTTCGGCGCGGTAGTCGGCGGCGAACCGGTCCATGAAGAAGGTGTGCGGAGTGCCGGCCGGGAAGGTCGCGCCCGGCTCCACGGACCGTAGCGGCAGCTTGTCCTCCAGGCCGACCGCGATGCTGTCCTTCATGCCGTGCAGTTCGAGGCGTACGTCGTGACCGCGGGCGTTGTGGCGGGAGTTGGAGACGACGGCGATGGTGCCGTCGTCGAGGGTGAGCAGGCTGGACGCCGTGTCGACGTCACCCGCCGCACGGATGTACTCCGCGCCGCGGTTGCCGCCCGTCGCGTAGACCTCGACCACCTCGCGGCCGGTCACCCAGCGCACGATGTCGAAGTCGTGCACGGCACAGTCGCGGAACATGCCGCCGGAGACGGCCACATAGGCGGCCGGCGGCGGGGCGGGGTCGAGCGTGGTGGACCGTACGGTGTGCAGGTCGCCGAGTTCACCGCTCACCACGGCCCGGCGCGCGGCGACGCAACCCGCGTCGAAACGCCGGTTGTAGCCGATGTGCACCTCGACACCGCTGCCCTCCACCGCGCGCAGCACCTCCAGGCTCTCCTCGACACCGCGGGCCACGGGCTTCTCGCAGAACACGGGGATGCCCGCCTTCACGGCGGCGCGGATCAGTTCGGGGTGTGCGTCGGTCGCGGCGGCGATCACCACACCGTCGACTCCCGCCGCGAGCAGGGCCTCGGGGGAGTCGGCGGGGACGGCCCCGAAGCGTTCGGTGGCGGTGGCGACGGCGGCGGCCACCGGATCGGTGACCACCAGGGAGTCCACGGCGTCGAGCCCGGCGAGGGTCTCGGTGTGGAAGGCGCCGATGCGGCCCAGCCCCATGATGCCTATGCGCATGAGAGTCGTGCTCCTTCTGCCGGCGCGCGGCTCAGTCCTGGCCGCCGAAGACGTTCTGGTCCCAGTCGACGACCGAGCCGGTCACCACGCCGCTGCGGTCGGAGAGAAGGAACACGACGAACTCGGCGATCTCGTCGACCTGTCCCAGCTTGCCCATCGGCTGCGATCGGGCGGCCCGCTCGCGCCAGTCGTCGCCCGCGCCGTGGAAGGCGCGTTGGGTGGCGTCCTCGCCTTCGGTGTCGGTCCAGCCGATGTTGACGGTGTTGATCCGGATCCGGTCGAAGCGGTGGGCGTGGGCGGCGTTGCGGGTCAGGCCCGCGAGGCCCGCCTTGGCCGTGGAGTACGGGGCGAGGTGAGGCGGGCCGCCGTGGGCGCAGTTGGAGCCGATGTTGACGATCGTCCCGGGCGCCGAGCGGGAGGTCATGTCGGCCACGGCCGCCTGCATGGCGAAGAACGGTGCCTTCAGGTTGATCGCCATGTGCTGGTCGAACAGTTCGGGTGTGGTGTCCAGCAGTGAGCCGCGTGAGGTCAGCCCGGCCGCGTTGACGAGGCAGTCGACGCGCCCAAAAGCCTCGACGGCCTGTACGACGCTGTCGCGTGCCTGCGCCGGATCGGAGAGGTCGGCCCGCACGAAGCGGGCGCCGGTGTCCGCGGTGAGCTTCTCGCCCACCTCCGCGCGGCGGCCGGTGAAGACGACGGTCGCGCCTTCCCCTACGGCCGCCCGTACGACACCGGCGCCGACGCCCTGGCTGCCGCCGTTGACGAGGACGACTCTGTCCTCAAGCAGTCCCATGAGTGTGATGTGTCCTTTTCGGCTTCGGTTCAGCTCTGGCGGCGCTTGGCGGCTGCCTGCAGTTCGTGGCGCAGCCGCTCGGGGTCCCACTCCTCCGCGACGGCCTGGTGGAGGGTGTCCGCCTGCGAGGGCGGGGCGAGACCCTCGACCGGCGGGTCGAGGTCGAGGTTGGTGGGGAAGGGGTAGCCCTCGGCGGTGGCGGCGATCACACGGCGCAGCCAGTCCTCGGAGACGCCCTCGGCCTTGCGGCTCAGCAGCACCGGGAACAGGGCGTTCGCCATCGCCTCGCGGTCCACCGTCTCCATGGCACGCCCGAAGGCGGAGGAGATCTGCAGCAGATTGGCCATGCGCTTGATGTCGGCCGAGCGGTTGTGCCCGGCGGCGTGGAAGAGCGCCGGGTTGAAGAAGACCGCGTCGCCCTTCTCCAGGGGGAGTTGGACGTGGTGCGCGCCGAAGTACTCGACGAACTGCGGGAGCCGCCAGGCGAGATAGCCGGGCTCGAACTTCTGCGAGTGCGGCAGATAGAGCGTCGGGCCGGACTCGACGGGCATGTCGACGTGGGCCACCGCGCCCTGCAGGGTCAGCACCGGCGAGAGCCGGTGGACGTGCGCCGGGTAGGCCGCCGCCTGCTCCTGGGAGAGGAAACCGAGGTGGTAGTCGCGGTGCACGTTCTGCGCCGCGCCGCCCGGGTTGACCACGTTGACCTGCGAGGTGACCTGGTAGGCGGGGCCGAGCCAGGCCTCGGAGATCAGCTCCAGGATGTCGTTGGCGTAGTACTCGGCGAACGCCTCGGGCGCCCGTACGGCGATCTTGTCCAGGGCGTTCCACACGCGGTCGTTCGCGCCGGGCTTGGCGAAGTGGTCACCCCGGCCCGCGCCGCTCGCGCGCTCCTCCTCGATCAGCGCGCGGAAGGCGCCGGACGCCCGGTCCACGACGGCCTCGTCCGGGAAGGCGCCCTTGAGGACCACGATGCCGGGCCCGTCGAGCAGCGCCCCCACCAGCTCGCTCTGCACGTCCCGGCGGCCCTCGGCGGTGGCCGCGAGGGCACGGAGCCGGGCGCTGTCGTAGAGCGGGACGTTCTGCTCGATGCGCTCGGCCGAGGGATGGTCGGCGATGTCGGTGCGCTGCTCCACGAGTGAGCGGAACGCGTCGAGATCGCAGTCCGCCTCGGTCAGCCAAGTCCGCGTTCTTGCGGTGATGGGAGACATCCGGGTGCCTTTCGCTGTCAGTGCGTTTCTGCCAGTCTTGATAAAACAAACCCATCATTCAATGCCTCTCGCTACATCAAAAATGCATCATCGGTCTAGGGGATCACTCATGCGACACCGGTACCCGATCAGGGAAATCGCCCGTCAGGCCGGGCTGAGCACGGCCACTGTCGACCGTGTCCTCAACCAGCGGGGCAATGTCACGGAGAGCACCATCAGGGAGGTGCAGGAAGCCATCAAGGACCTGGACCGTCAGCAGAGCCAGGTCCGGCTCGGCGGCCGCACCTTCATGATCGACATCGTGATGCAGACGCCGGAGCGGTTCTCCACCGCCGTACGGGACGCACTCGAAGCCGAACTGCCCTCCCTGCACCCCGCCCTCGTACGCTCACGCTTCCACTTCCGCGAGACCTGCCCGCCCGCCGAACTCACCGCGACGCTGGACGGGATCGCGAGGCGCGGCTCGCAGGGTGTGATCCTCAAGGCCCCTGACGAGCCGGAGATCGCCGCCGCCGTCAGCAGGCTGATCGCGGCAGGCATCCCCGTCGTCACCCTGGTCACCGACCTGCCCCACAGCGCACGCCTGGCCTACGTCGGCATCGACAACCGCGCGGCCGGCGCCACCGCCGCCTACCTCCTCGGACAGTGGCTGGGCAGGCGGCCCGGCAACGTGCTCACCACCATCAGCCGGGGCTCCTTCCGGGGCGAGGAGGAACGCGAGATGGGCTTCCGCAGCGCGATGCGCCTCGCCGACCCCAGACGGTCCCTGGTCGAGGTCACCGACAGCGACGGCCTGGACGCCACCCAGCACGAACTCGTCCTGAAGGCACTGAAACAGGACGAGGACATCATCGCCGTGTACTCCGCGGGCGGCGGCAACCTCGCCACCCTCGACGCCTTCGACGCGCTGGGCCGGGAGTGCGCGGTGTTCATCGCCCACGACCTGGACCACGACAACACCCGGCTGCTGCGCGAGCGCCGCCTGTCCGCGGTCCTCCACCACGACCTGCGCCAGGACATGCGCCGCGCCTGTCAGATCGTCATGCGCGCCCACAAGGCCCTCCCCGACGACGGCCCGACCCTGCCCTCGGCGATCCAGGTGGTCACCCCGTTCAACCTGCCGCCGGGGGCACCGTCCGTACCGGTCGTCGACTGAACCGGGCCCACGCCTAGGGGAGTTGGGGTCAGCGTTCGTAGACGCCGGTCAGTCGGCCGCGGCCGAGGACGGATGCGGTGATCGTGGGCAGGAGGGCGCGGGGTCGTGCCCGGTCCACCGGCGTCGTGCCGGAGCCACTGTCCACAGCGGCCGCGAGGGCGAACAGCTGGAACACATAGCGGTGCGGGCCGTGGCCCTTGATGGGCGCGGGACCGTGGTAGCCGCGTCCGATGGTGGAGCGGAGCACCCGCACGCCGGGGCCGGGCCGGTGGTGCGACAGAGCACCGGGCTCCAGGTGTCCGGCCGCCGGGTCGATCAACGCGAGGCAGTGCACGGCCGGCTTGGCGATCGGGACGTCGATGTCCTCGACGACCAGGAGGAGTTGGGCGGTGCCGGGCGGGAGCGGGGCCCAGGCCAGCTCGGGCGACAGGTCTGCGCCGCCGACGGTCTTCGCGCACTGCTCCAGCGGCATGGTGCCGCCGTCGCCGAAGTCCTCGCTGGTGAGCGTCAGTTGCTCTGGGCCTTGGAGGTTGGACAGGTTCCACGCCATGTGGGCGTCGCCTGCTCTGCGGTTCTTCAGGAGTCGGCCGAGCAGGGTCATCGGGTCGCCTCCACCATGTCGACGACCTCGGAGGTGGTCGCGGTCTCGCCGAGCTTGGGGAAGACGCGCTCGACGCTGTGGCGATGGGCCTCGGGATCGGGATCGCCCATGGCGTCGGTGGCCAGGACGACGTGATAGCCGTGGTCGGAGGCCGAGCGTGCCGTGGACTCGACGCCCGAGCTGGTCGCGATGCCGGTGAGCACGACCTGTGTGACGCCCAAGTCCCGCAGGAGCGTGTCGAGTCCGGTGTCGTGGAACGCGCTGCGCCGCCGCTTGGTGACCAGGTGGTCGGTCGGGTGTACGTCGAGTTCGTCGATGAGGTCGGCCCAACCGGCGGGCGGCGCAAGGGTGTTGGCGGACCGTCCGGTGTCGGTACGTCCCGGCGCGCGTCCGGTGACGTTGACCAGGACCACGGGAAGACCGTGCCGCCGGAACTCGGAGGCCAGGTGGGTCGCCTGCTTGACGGCGGCTGTGACCGGGGCGTCGGTGAGGGCAGCGACGATGCCCTTCTGCAGGTCGACCACGATGAGCGCGGCGGTGGGGTCGATCGTTGTGAGTGGCATGGGAGTTGGATCTCCTGCGGATGTCTTTGGTGCCTTGGATGCTTTGGATGCCTTGGGTGTCACTTGTCCGGTCGTGCGAGGGCGTTGCCGGTGGCGGCCCTGCGCGGTCCCGGAGTCCTGGCCGTGGGGCGAGTGCCGGCGCCGCGCAGCAGGGAGGCGATCGCGGCGAGGAAGGCGAGGGTGGCGCCGAAGGCGAACACGATGACCAGGCCGGAGTGGAAGGGCCCGGATATCAGGCTCGGGAAGAACTCGCTGCCGGTCAGGGTGTGTTGCTGGGCCGCCGTCAGATGGGTCAGGACTCCGCTGGGCTGGAGCAGATGCTGGATCGGGTTGACGCCCAGCTGTGCTGCGAACAGGGACGAGACCGGGGGCAGTCCACCGACCTGCGCGGCCAAGTGGGCCGGTACGCCCTGTTGTTGCAGTCCCGCGGTGAGGGTGTGCGGGAGGCTCCTGGCCAGCCCGGCGATCATCAGGGAGAAGAACACGCCGATGGAGACGGCGGTGCCGGAGTTCTGGAAGGTGGCGCGCATGCCGGAGGCGACTCCGCGCAATCTTGCGGGCACACTGCCCATGATCGAGGAGGAGTTGGGGGAGGCGAACATCCCGCTGGCTATCCCGTTGAGCGCGATCAGCAGCGCGAAGATCCAGTAACTGAAGGCGATCGGCAGGCACATCAGCCCCAGGAAACTCGCGCCGAACAGCGCCGCGCCGCCGGTGGCCAGCCCGCGCGAACCGAGCCGGTCCGACAGATACCCGGACACCGGTCCCGCCGCGAGGAAGCCCGCGGTCAGCGGCAGCATGAAGATGCCGGCCCACAGCGGGGTGTCGCCGTAGTCGTAGCCGTGCAGCGGGAGCCAGATGCCCTGGAGCCAGATGATCAGCACGAACTGCATTCCGCCCCGGCCGATCGAGATGGCCAGGCCCGCCAAGTTGCCGAAGCTGAAAGCCCGTTGGCGGAAGAGGCTCAGCTGGATCATCGGTGCCGAGGTGCGGTTCTCGATGACGACGAAGGCCGCCAGGAGGAGTAGTCCGCCGGCTATCAGGACGTCGACCAGTGGATTGGTCCAGCCCATGGTGTGGCCGCCGTAGGGCTGGAGGCCGAAGGTGATGGCGATCAGGGTGGCGCTGAGGCCCACCGCGAAGGTGATGTTGCCCCACCAGTCGATGCGGCCGCCGTCGCGCTTGGCGGTCTCGCGCAGGGTGCGGTACGCCCACACCGTGAAGAACACACCGATGGGGACGTTCACCCAGAACACCGCCCGCCAGTCCCAGGCCGACAGCAGACCGCCGGCGACCAGACCGATGAACATCCCGCCCAGGGCGGCGACTTGATTGATGCCCAGGGCGAAGCCGCGCTGCTCCTCGGGGAACGCGTCGGTCAGGATCGCGGCCGAGTTCGCGGTCAGCATCGAGCCGCCGACCGCTTGCAACACCCGCCAGGCGATCAGCCACATCGCTCCATGACCGCCGTCGAAGGGGTCGAAGGACAGCAGGACCGAGGCGAAGGTGAAGACCGCGAACCCGGAGTTGTAGATCCGGACCCGGCCGTACATGTCGCCGAGGCGCCCCACCGTGACCACCAGGACGGCCTGGACCAGCCGGTATCCCATGATCATCCACAGCAGATAGGCGATGTTGCCCGGCGCGAGGGGGTCCAGGTGGACGCCCCGGAAGATCGTCGGCAGGGCGATCAGCACGATGGAACCGTCCAGCGCGGACATGAAGACCGCGGCGGTCGTGTTCGTCAGTGCGGTCCACTTGTACCGGTCGTCGGCGGTCGGACGGCGTGGGCCGCGCGTCTTCGAAGGATCTGTCATCGGTCTGCTTCCTCGTGGTTCCGTCGACGTCAGATGTGCTGGGCCAGTCGCTCCAACAGGGGTGCGGCAGCGGCGAGTTGCTCCAGCTCCGTCGGGGTGAACGCGCCGCCGGTAAGGGCTCGGGCGAGGAGTTCGGCCCGCGCGTTGCGCTTGTTCCGCAGCGCCTGCCGGCCCGCGTCGGTCACCGTCAGCACCACGCGCCGGCCGTCGTCCGGATCCGGGCTGCGTTCGACCAGGCCGCGGGTCCGCAGCGCGTTGAGCGTCGCCCCCATGGCCTGCGCGGTGATCTGCGCCTCCCGGGCCAGCGCGGATGAGGTGGTGGGGCCCGCACGGTCCAGCCGGGACAGGGCGCTCCGCTCGGGCATCGTGAGCCCGCCCTCGACCGGCACTTGCCGGGCCCGCCGCACCAGCACGCCGATGCTCGCGAGCAGGGCGGAGGCGACCGCGTTCGGATCCAGGTCCTCGTTCATGCGCTAAGGCTACTTTATAAAGCAGCCTTAGCACATTGACGGGGGAAGTGCGCGCAGGGCGCTCCATGCCACCGCCGTGCACAGTGCGGCGAGCGGCAGTTCGAGGCAGACGGCCATCAGCACCGCCGCGAGGACCGCGCCGGGGCCGGCGGTCAGTACGTCGAACCAGGCGTCGACCGTCAGCAGGACCGCCGTGGCCGGAGCCACAGCCACCCGGCGCCGGTCGCGGCGGGCCAGTAACAGGCCGGTACCGACAAGGCCTGTCGCCTCCATCGCGTCCAGTCCGATCCACGCCACGGTGTGTGCGCCCGCCACTCGCGCCAGCACGAAGATCCTGGGAACCAGGGCCAGTCCGGCGGCGGTGAGCACACGGGCGGACCAGTTCCAGCAGGGTGTGGTTGTCATGCGGACAAGGCTTCTCGGGATGAACTCCCAGGTCAGTAACGTGGATTTCCGACCTGAGGGTGGTGCTGGGTACAGCACGGAGCGGGCACCATCTGCATGGTTCGGCGGTCCACCCGCGTTCTACGGTGTGCGCATGGGCCTTCTCACCGCGCTGCGCGGCGCGTTCGCACGCGTGGGCCGCGCGACGGTCTTCAACGTCGCCGGCGTACTGCTGCAGTTGCTTCCGCTCCTGCTGCTCGTGGAACCGTGGCTGGTCTTCGCCACCGGCGCACTGACCGCCGTCCAGCGCCGCAGGTTCGTCTCGCTTGCGGGCGTCGACATCCCGCTGCTCCCGGTCGCGCAGCGCAGGCCCACGCTCCGTGGAGCTATGAACTGGCTCCGCTCCAAAGGAACTTGGCGACAGCTCGCCTACCACCTCCTCGTGGGGCCGCTGGTGTCGTGCGGGACGCTCGTCACCGTCGTGCTGTGGAGCTGGGGCGCGTTCGCGGGGACCGCTCTGGTGTGGATGTGGGGTGTGCCCCCTGAGCAGCGGCTGAAGTTCCTGGAGACTTCCACGGAGGCCGTGTACATCAACGCGTCTGGATTCGCCGCCCTGTTGGCCGCCACATGGCTCACTCTCGTCCTCGTCCGCCTCGACACCCGTGCCGCCCTGGCCCTGCTGGGCCCCAGCCGGACCGAACAGCTCACGCGCCGAGTCGAGGACCTCACCGAGAGCCGGGCCGGAGCCGTGGACGCGGCCGACGCCGAACGCAGGCGCATCGAACGGGACTTGCACGACGGGGCGCAACAACGTCTGGTCTCCCTCGCCGTGAACCTCGGGATCGCCAGGGCGACACTCACCGACCTCCCCGACGAGGCCAGACAGGTCATCGACCAGGCCCACCGGGAGGCGAAGGAGGCGATCGACGAGCTGAACAACCTGGTGCGAGGCCTGCATCCGGCCGTCCTGGACGACCGGGGACTGGACGCGGCCCTGTCCGGCATCGCCGCGCGCGGCCCGCTGCCGGTGCGGCTGCGCGTCGACGTACCCCGGCGGCTCGCTCCGACCGTCGAGGCGGTCGCCTACTTCACCGTCTCCGAGGCGCTGGCCAACATCACCAAGCACGCCCCCGACGCCTCCCGGGCGGACGTCACCGTCGAGATCCGCGACGGTAGGCTCCGGGTCACCGTCGCGGACGACGGTCCCGGCGACGCCGACCCCGCCCATGGCTCCGGCCTGGCCGGACTCGCCCGCCGGGCGGCCTCCGTGGACGGCGTGTTCACGATCAGCAGCCCCGCCGGAGGCCCGACCGTCATCACCGTGGAGTTGCCGTGCGCCGTCTCGCCGTGATCGCCGAGGACTCGGTCCTTCTCAGGATCGGCCTGGTCAAGGTCGTGGAGATGGCCGGCTACGAGGTCGCCGCCGAAGCAGGTGACGCCGACGCCCTGCTCGCCGCCGTCGCCGAACACCGCCCCGCCATCGCCGTCGTGGACGTCCGCATGCCGCCCGCGCAGTCCGACGAGGGGGTGCGCGCGGCCCTGGTCATCCGCCGCGAGTGGCCGACGACAGCGGTCCTGCTGCTCTCCCAGTACGTCGAAGAGCGGTACGCCGCCGACCTGTTGACGACGAACACCGGCGGCGTCGGCTACCTGCTGAAGCAACGCGTGGCCGACGTCGAGGACTTCATCGACGCCCTCCGCCGCGTCGAGGCGGGCGGCACCGTCCTGGACCCCGAGGTCGTGGCCCAGCTCCTCCTGCGCGGAGCCGGCGACCCACTGGACCGACTGACCCCGCGTGAGCGTGAGGTGCTGACCCTGATGGCCGAGGGGCGCTCCAACTCCGGCATCGCCCGACAACTCGTAGTCAGCGACAGCGCGGTGGCCAAGCACATCAACAGCATCTTCACGAAACTCGATCTGCCGTCGGTCGACAGCGACCATCGCCGGGTGCTGGCGGTACTGCGGTTCCTGAGCGCCGGGTGAGCGACGTGCTCCGCGGAGGGCAGTAATTGGCTTTCGCGCGGGACTCCCAAGAGCTACTGTCCCAACCGCCAGTGACCGCCCAGAAGTTGGAGCCCAGAGATGCCCGGTCGTCCGGGCGCGCGTTGACGGCATAGGCCGAGACCGGCCCGTCATCGCGTGCCGCCCTTGATGTTGCTGCGGCACAGCGAGCCTTTCCCTCCCCGCTCGGACCCTGGGCGCGTCCTTCGCGCGCCGGGTCGCGGGTCTCGTTGTCGGCAACTCAAAGGGTTCCTGTGCCGTCCACTTCGAACAATGACTTCCGCCGGCTCTGGCTGGGGCAGACAGTCTCCCAACTCGGCGAACAGACAAGCCTGGTGGTCCTGCCGCTCTTCGCCGTCCTCACGCTCGACGTCGGTGCCGGACAGTTGGGCGTCCTGCGCGCGGTGGAGCAGGCGCCGATCCTGCTGCTCTCGCTCCTCGTCGGCGCCTGGGTGGACGGATGGCGGACGCGCACGGTGATGGTGGTGGCCGACGTCGGCCGAACCCTGGTGCTGGGCGTCGCCGCCGTAGCCGGATTGCTCAACTGGCTTGGTCTGCCCGCGCTGTTCGTGCTGGTCTTCGTCGCCGGGGTCCTGTCCGTGTTCTTCGACGTGGCCTACCAGGCCTCTCTCGTACGGCTGGTGACGTCCGATCAGTTGGTGCGGGGCAACAGTGTGTTGGAGGGCAGCCGGTCCGCCGCTCAGATCGGTGGGCCCGCTCTCGGCGGCGCGCTGGTGACCCTGCTGTCGGCGCCGGTCGCTGTCGCCTCCAGCGCATTGTTCTTCGCCCTGTCGTTCCTGTCGGTCCGACGGATCCGACGTACCGAGTCCGTTCCGGAGCGCTCGGAACGTCCCCCTCGCGTAGGGCGGCGGATCCATGAGGGCCTGCGTTTCGTCGCCGGCGATTCCTCGCTGCGGACCGTGTGCCTCGCCGCGGCCGCCTTCCAGTTCTTCTTCGCCGCCACGATGACCGTCTATCTGCTCTTCCTCCCACGGGAACTGCACCTGCCGGGCACCGCCGTAGGCCTGGCGCTCGCGGCGACCGGTCCGGGCGCGCTCGTCGGCGCGCTGCTGGCCGCCCGGCTGCCTGGCCGGTTCGGATACGGCCGGGTGATCGTGGTCGCGGCGGCACTCGGCGACGGCGCGTTCGTGTGTGTGCCCGCGCTGCACGGTTCGTCCGCGACGACGATGGCCGTACTCCTCGCGGTGAACTTCGCGTTCGGGGCCGCCGGGCAGCTGGTGAACGTCACGGTCATGGCCGTCCGGCAGGCCGTGACTCCCCACGGGTTGCAGGGGCGTGTGGCCTCGACGATCACGTTCGCCGGCATGGGGCTGACGCCACTGGGCTCACTGGTCGGCGGGTTCCTCGCGCAGGAGTGGGGGCTGCGGACCGGCCTCCTCGTGACCGCCGTAGGCATGGTGCTGTCCCCGGTGGTGCTGGCGCTGTCCCCGCTCGCACGCCTGGGCAGGGATCTTGACGCTCTCGTACGTGATCGGCCTGGTGCCGAGTAGGGGAGTGGTGGCAGGACCTTGGTTAATCTGCACGGGTGACTGTTGACCTGACCCTGCTGCCGCGTGTCGCCCATCGAAGACAGGAGGTCACCGCGCCCCGTCTCCGCGGTCTCCTCGCGTTGCTCGCAGGGGACCTGCGCACCGGCTGCAGCACCGAGCGGCTGGTGGAAGGGCTCTGGCCGGACGAGTTGCCGGAGCGGCCGGGGAAGGCGCTCCAGGTCCTCGTGTCCAGGGCGCGGGCGCAGCTCGGCGCGGACCTCATCGTCAGCACACCCACCGGTTACCGGCTCGCCCTCGCCGAGGACCAGGTCGACAGTTCCGCCCTGCTGCTGCATGCCGCCGCCTGCGCGGACCGGGCCAGGGCCGGGGACCACGCGGGATCGCTGGCCGCGGCCGAGGCCGGGCTCGCGCTGTGGGAAGGCACCCCCGACCAGGGCGGCGACAGTGATGACCCGGTCGCCGCGCTGCGTGCCGAGCGCGCGCCCGTCCGCGACACGCTCGTCCGCGCGCAGGCCCTCGCGCTCGCCCGCCTCGGACGGCACGCGGAGGCCGCCGGACCACTGGCCGCGGCCGCCGTGGCACATCCGCGGGACGAGGAGGTGCTCGGTGAGCTGCTGCGGGGCGAGGCGGCGACGGCCGGCCCGTCCGCCGCGCTGACCCGGTACGAGGCATACCGCCGTGAGCTGCGCGACGAACTCGGCACGGACCCCGGGGCCGGACTCAGGGCCGTACAACAGGAGTTGCTGCGTGGCGAGGCGCCCGTGGCCAGGCACGGGGTGCCGCACGAGCCGAACCCGCTGCTCGGCCGGGACGAGGACATCGCGGCCGTTGAAGGGTTGCTCCGCTCCTCGCGCGCCGTCACCGTCGTAGGACCCGGCGGTCTCGGCAAGACGCGGCTCGCGCACGCCGTCAGCCGTCGGGCCGAGCAGCGCGTGGTGCACTTCGTGCCGCTCGCCGGCGTCACCGCGGACGCGGACGTGGCCGCCGAAGTCGCCTCCGCGCTCGGCGCCGGTGCCATGAACGGGCCTGCCTCGGCAGACCTGGTGTCCGGCATCCTCGGCGTGCTCGGCTCCGGGCCCGCGCTGCTGGTCCTCGACAACTGCGAGCAGATCGTCCGGGGCGCGGCCGACCTCGTCCAGGCACTCGTCTCGTCGTCCAAGGACCTACGGGTGCTCGCCACCAGCCGCTCCCCGCTCGGCCTCACGTCGGAGGCGGTGTACGCGCTGCCTGAACTCGGCCTCGGTGTCTCGGCCGAGTTGTTCACCCAGCGGGCCCGGGCAGCCCGGAGCGGAGTGGAGCTGCCGCCGGACGCGGTGGCCGAACTGTGCCGGCACCTCGACGGGCTGCCGCTCGCCGTGGAGTTGGCGGCCGCGCGGGTGCGCGTCCTGTCGGTGCCGGACATCGCCCGCCGCCTCGGCGACCGGTTCGCGCTGCTGCGCGGCGGGGCGCGGGACGTGCCGGAGCGCCACCGCACCCTGCACGCGGTCGTCGAGTGGAGCTGGAACCTGCTCGCCGAGGACGCCAGGGCCGCGCTGCGCACCCTGTCCGTCTTCCCCGGCGGCTTCTCCGGCGAGGCGGCCGAACAGGTGCTGGGCGACGACGCGTTGCTCCTGCTGGAGCAGCTGGCCGACCAGTCGCTGCTCACCGTCGCCGACACCCCGGCCGGTGTGCGGTTCCGGATGCTGGAGACCGTACGGGAGTTCAGCGCGGCCCGGCGTACCGAGGCGGGCGAGGACGAGGCGGTCGTAGACCAATTCCTTGTGTGGGCGCGGGACTTCGGAGTCGGGCATCACGACTGGTTCTTCGGCTCGGAGCCTCGGTCCGCCTGGGAGCGGATCAGGGGCGAGCAGGACAATCTCGTGCTGGCCCTGCGGTACGCCCTGGCCCGTACGGACTGCCCCACCATCGCCGCCCTCACCGCCGTCCTCGCCGCCCTGTGGTCCACCGGCTCCAGCTACCCCCGCCTCACCGCGCTCGCCGCCGACACCGGCCCGCCGTTGTCGCACTACTACCCCGAGCCCGAGTACGTCGAAGTCACCCGGGCCGCCGCGGTGTTGTGCACGGCGAGCCTGTTCATGGGCTACGGTCCGCAGGTCATACGCCAGCTCGTCACCCTGCGACGGCTGCCCGCGGCCCCGCCGGACACCCTGCTGCGCGCCATCTCGGCCGTGCTGAGCGCGGTCCCCGAGATGCTGCCCCCGGACTACGAAGTGCTGCGGAAGCTCTGCGACAGCGAGCAGCCGCTGCTCGCCGGCATCGCCGAGTGCGTCGCCACCTATGTCTGGGAGTACGAGCACGACATCGACCGCTCGCTCGCCTCGGCCCGTCGGAGCATCGAGGCACTGGCGCCGGTCGACCACCCCTTCCTCCAGGTCCTGGGGCACGCCCGGCTGAGCGAGCTGTGCCTGCAGACGGAGCAGGGCGAGGCCGCGTACGAGAGTCTCAGGGCGGCGCTCGCGGCGTTGCCGCGCCTCGGTGACGAGCACGACTCCATCGGCGTCCGCTGGGGCCTCGTCCTGGCCTGCCTCCAGCGCGGCGAACCCGACGAGGCCGAGTACTGGCTGCGGCAGGCGGAGGAGCGCAACCCCGCGCAGAAGGACGACGTCTACAGCCCCGACTTCGGCGGCCGTGCCGAGATCGCGCTCGCCCGCGGGCTGACGGAGGTGGGGCTCGGCCTGTGGCGGCGCAACGTGGAGGCGATCCCCGAGGCCGGCCCGACGCAGAACGACGACCCCTTCTTCGACCGGTGGCTGCTCCAGGTCCAGTCGGCAGCGGTGACGGCGCACGCGCACGCCGGCCGGCTCGAACTCGTCGCCGAGGTGGTCGACCGGCTGCGGCGGCGGATGCGGACCTTGCTCTCGGGGCCGGACCGGTCGCCCATGGAACTCCCCGTGTTCGGGACGGGGTTGCACGCCCTCGGCATGGCGGGGCTGGTCTCCGGCGACGCCTCCGCCGTACGGATGATCGCGCTGGCCGAACGGCTGCGGGTGTTGCGCGATTTCCAGCCGACCATGTCGGCGGACCGTGCCCGGCGGGCGGTCGGGGCCGCCGGGAACGCTGCCGGGGCGGCGTACGCCGACGCGGTGTCGGAGTACGCCGCCCTGGGGCGGGACGAGTTGCGGGAGGCGGCCCGCGCTGCCATGACGGCTACTTCAGGCCGCGGTTGAACTGTGACGTCGACCAGCGGTAGCCGAGCACGGTCAGGCCGACGCACCAGGCGAGCGCGATCCACCAGTTGTTGCCGATCCCGGTGCCGAGCAGCAGGCCGCGCAGGGTCTCGATGGTCGGAGTGAAGGGCTGGTACTCGGCGATCGGCCGGAACCAGCCCGGCATCGTATCGGCCGGGGTGAAGGCGCTGGAGATGAGCGGGAGGAGGATCAGCGGCGTCGCCATGTTGCTGGCGGCCTCGGGGTTGGGGCTGGCCATGCCCATTCCGACCGCGATCCAGGTGAGTGCCAGGGCGAACAGTACGAGCAGTCCGACCGCCGCCAGCCACTCCAGGAACGTGGCGTCCGTGGACCGGAAACCGATGGCCACGGCGACGGCACCGACGAGCACCAGGCTGGCGAGCACCTGCAGCACACTGCCGACGACGTGCCCGATGAGTACGGAGCCGCGGTAGACCGCCATCGTACGGAAGCGGGCGATGAGGCCCTCGGTCATGTCCATGGAGACGGAGATCGCGGCTCCGATCACGGTGCTGCCGATGGTCATCACCAGGAGGCCGGGGACGAGATAGGCGATGTAGTCGGAGCGGTCGGCGCCACCGCCACCGATGCCCGCGCTCATCACGTTTCCGAAGACGTAGACGAAGAGCAGCAACAGCATGATCGGCGTGAGCAGCAGGTTGAGGGTCATGGACGGGTAGCGCCGTACGTGCAGCAGGTTGCGGCGCAGCATCGTGGACGAGTCGCGGACGGCGAGGGAGAGGTTGCTCATCGGACGTTCTCCTTGGGCTGGTTGGGCACGCTGGGCCGGCTGGGCTGGTGGGCGACCTTGGCGCCGCCGGTCAGGGCGAAGAACACGTCGTCGAGGTCGGGGGTGTGCACGGTCAGCTCGTCCGCCTCGATGTCGGCGGCGTCCAACCAGTCGAGGATGGCCCGCAGTTCGCGCTGGCTGCCGCCGCTGGGGATCTGCAGGGAGAGCGTCTCGTCGAACCGGGTGACCTCGCGCAGGGCCGTCGCGGCGGACCGGTAGGCGTCCGGGTCGGTGAAGCGGAGCCGTACGTGTCCGCCGGGGACGAGCCGCTTCAACTCCTCGGCGCTGCCCTCGGCTACGAGCCTGCCGTCGTTCAACACCGCGATGTGGTCGGCGAGTTCGTCGGCCTCGTCCAGGTACTGGGTGGTGAGGAAGACGGTCGTACCGCCGGAGACCAGCTCCCGGATGATGCCCCACATGTTGTGGCGGCTGCGGGGGTCGAGGCCGGTGGTCGGTTCGTCGAGGAAGATGATCCGCGGGTTGCCGACCAGGGTCATGGCGAGGTCGAGGCGGCGCTTCATGCCGCCGGAGTAAGTGGAGGCCGGCTTCTTCGCGGCCTCGGTGAGGTCGAAGCGCTCCAGGAGCTCGGCGGCGACCCGCCGTCCCTCCTGCTTGGACAGGTGGTGCAGGTCCGCCATGAGGAGCATGTTCTCCTCGCCGGTGATCAGGCCGTCGACGGCGGAGAACTGCCCGGTGACACCGATCGCGGCCCGCACGGCCTGCGCGTCGGTGGCGAGGTCGTGACCGCCAACCCGCAGCTCGCCGGCGTCGGCGGTGACGAGCGTGGAGAGAATCTTGACGGCGGTGGTCTTGCCGGCGCCGTTCGGACCGAGCAGGGAGAAGACGGTGCCGGCCGGGACGGCCAGGTCGATGCCGCCGAGCACTGTCTTGTCCCCGTAGGCCTTGCGCAGCCCGGTGGCCGAGATCGCGAGTTCGTGGGTCGTTGTCGTCATGCCGCAGAGCTTGCGGGAGGGCGCATTCAGCTCGGTTTCACGGTGGTTTCAGTGCCCTGGAACCCCGTGGGGGAGCATGGGCGCAGCCACGCCGATAGGCTGGTGGTGCTCGGCGAATCAGCGTGTACCCAGCCAAAACTCCCACCGCAGCACAGGAGGAATCGTGGCCGGACAGTTCGAGGCGACAGCCGAGGTCAACCGCCCCTTCGAGGAAGTCTTCGCCTTCCTCGCCGAGGGCACGAACGACCCCAAGTTCAGCCCGAGGGTCCAGGAGATCACCAAGACTCCGGAGGGCCCGACGGCCGTGGGCACCGTCTTCACCAGCACGGTCAAGGACGCCGGTATGAAGACGGGCCGGAAGTTCCGGATCACCGAATACGAGGCCCCGCACCGCATCCGCTGGACCGAGGCCTCCAAGAACGTCGTGACGGCGGCCGAAGGCGGCTACGACCTGGAATCCACCGGCCCGGGCACGACCCGGGTGCGGATCTTCAACGTCCTCGAAGGCCACGGCGTCGGCAAGCTCCTGGTGGGCTTCGCCCTGGGCGCGGCCCGCAAGGACGCGCCCGCGTTCGGGCAACGCATCAAGACGGCGGTGGAGGCGTCCTGACGGACCAGCTTTCAAGAACTCGCCGTTGCGGGGCGGCTGTTGTACGCCTCCACCTCCAGAAGCGGATGACCTGAGGTCAGAGCCCCGGTCGGCCAGGACAGGGTGACGGTCTGGGACTCGTCGGGCAGCAGCCACAGGTAGTTGTGGCTGTACAGCGTCGGCAGCACGCGCCGGCCGGTCGCGCCGTCCTTCAACGAGAGGCGGACCATCGCGGCGACGGCCGGACCGTGATTGCGGACGGTGGCGGTCAGTTCGGTACGGGTCCCGGAACGGGCCACGCGCCCGAGCGTCGCCGAGACCTTCGTCCTAGGCGCCTTGCCCAGTGCCTGCATGGCGGCCGGTGTGCGATAGCGCCAGTAGGTGTTGCGCGACAGGACCCGGCCGTCGCCGCCGGTCAGCGTCAGGCGCAGGAGATGCAGGTCCGGCAGGTCGTCGGTCCAGGCGGCGGTGAACGCCTTCGTGGTCGCAGCCGGTGCCACGTCCAGTCGGGCGCTCTTGTTCCCGCCGATCTGACGACCCGTCAGATCGATCAACTGGGCCGATACCACGGCGTTGTTGAGGCCGTCGCGCGTGTGGTTGACCGCGATGACCCGCCCTTCGGGATCGGCCTGGACATGGAGGGGCTCGCAGGCCGAACGGGCGCCGTAGTACGTGCCGTTGACGTCGAAGTCGTAGTCGTAGGTCTGCCAGACCGTGCTGTGCCAGGCAGGGTGGGACATCCACAGCATCAGGCCGCTGGCGTTGTCCCAGAGGTTCGCGTTCCAGGCCTCGAACATGGCGCGTGTGTTCTCGTAGTTGACGAACTGGGCCTTGCGCGCGAAGTCGTCCAGGCCGGTGGCCGTTCCGAGGCGCGCTTCTACGGCCGCCTTGTACGTCTGCGGTGCCTGGTTCCCGCGCTCGCTCCAGTCGTGGTAGTACCAGGCGCCGCGAATCGGCCACTCGGGCTCGTCGCCCGTCATGTTGCGCATGCTGGCGGCGGTGGAGACGACGGGCATACCGATCTCGGTGTGGAACCCAAAGTCCTTGCTGCCGTAGGTCGTTGGGTCGAAGTACTTCTCCGGTTCCACCCAGCCGTACGGTCCGCCGCCGGTGATGATGCCGCCGGCCGAGTTGTTCTGGTAGAGGATGCCGGGGGCCTGTCCCTCCACGGCCTCGCGCATGCCCTGGTCGATGGCGGCGGGCGGGTTGCCCTCGTTGGCGCCGCACCAGATGACCACGCTGGGGTGGATGCGGTAGCGCAGGACGGTGTCCCGGGCGATCGAGTTGAAGGCGTCGTGGTCCGGCGGGTCCATGCCCCACGCGTTGGGGAAGTCGTTCCACACCAGGATGCCGTGCTCGTCGCAGGCGGCGAAGAACTCCTCCCGGTCGGACGTGCCCACCCAGTTGCGGATCATGGTGAAGTTCATGTCGCGGTGCATCCGCACGGCCGCGTCCATCCGCTCCGGCGGCATACGGCGGAGCAGCTCGTCCCAGCCCCAGTTGCCGCCCCGGGCAAGGACCCGCACCCCGTTCACGCTGATCTTCAACGGGTCGGGGGTGTTGGACACCGACTTCACGTCGGTCCAGGTGTCCGCGTCGTCCGACACCTGGATCACATAGGTCTTCGGGTAGGCCGACTCCCAGAGGATGGCGACCCGGTCGAAACGTTTTGAGGCTCCGAGGTCGACCTGGATCCACTGGTGGTCCTCGTACTCCGAGGACCAACGGGTGCTCGTGTCACCGTCGGTGGCATGCGCGGCCGGGTGGTCGGGGTCCTCGGTGGACGCGGTCGTCTTCTGGTGCAGGGCCAGGTCGGTTCCGGGCGCGGTGCTGTCCACGACGCCGAGAGACCACAGGGAATTGCCCCAACTGGTATTGCGCAGCCCGCAGTTGATACGGACGTAGCGTGCGGTCCGGGCGGCGAAGTCCTCCACTTGCAGGCTCGCGTTGCCGTTGTCGAACGGCAGTGGAACCGCGCTGTTGTCCACCGGAGCGGCATCGGTCCAGGTGGCGTTGTCGGCGGAGACCTGCACCAAGTAGGTCTTCGCGTACGCCTGTTCCCAGACCAGGTCGACCCCGTCGAAGGACTGCACGGACCCCAGGTCGACCCGGATCCACTGGTCGTCCGTGTAGGCCGAGGACCAGCGTGTGCCGGGGTCGCCGTCGGTCACGTTGCCGGCGGCGTGGTCGTCCCCGTCCGTGCTCGAAGCGTCGGCGTGCGCGTGCAGGGCCAGGTCGGTGGCGGGATGAGCGCTGTCGCGTACGGCCAGGGTCCACAGGGAGTAGCCCCAACCGGAGGCCCTGGTCAGGCACTTGATGCGCACGTACCGGGCCTGTTGCCGGTCGAACGTCACGGACTGCGTATACGCGTCACCGGAGTTGCCGAACGGCAGCGGCACCTCGTACTCGTAGCCGAACTGCCGGATGCCGAAGCGGGTGGTGCGGCGATCGCTCTCGGCGCCGTCGAGCGTGGCGACCAGGGTGAGCTTGTGGAGAGTGGGGTCACCCAACCCGTTGGGCCACCACAACTCCGGGTCACGGAGCCGCAGTTGACCGAAGGCGTCAGGTGTGAACGTGACGTCGACGCTCTCGCCCGCCGGCACGGTGACGGCCTTGCTGACCCGCACGTCGTCGAAGACCGCCGAGACCGTCGTCCTGAGGTCGGCGGTGTCGGCGTTGCGAACCGGGACGACGATCGTCAGCTCGGCGACCGACACCTGGGGCAGGTTCGGCAGCACGGTGTCGACACGCGGGTCGCCGATCACGACATGGCCGGTCGTTCTCAGCCGGACGTGGTTCCAGATGCCGGCGGCCCGGTCGCGTACCGCCGGCATCCAGTCCCAGCCCGAAGAGGCCAGGTAGGTGGGGGAGTTGAGGTTCATCTGGTTGGCGCCCGCGTCCACCCAGGACTCGCCGGCGGGGCCCTTGTCGCCGGGGCTGCCGGGTACCGGCATGGGCGTGATCTTCACCGCGAGCGCGTTCGCGCCGCCCTTGGAGAGCAACTCGGTCACGTCGTGGGCCGAGCGGGCGAACGGGTAGGTCAGACCGCCCACATGGTGACCGTTGAGCCAGATGTCGGCCGTGTGGTTGATGCCGTCGAACTCCAGCCAGGTCCGGCGCCCGGTCCCGGTGCGCAGACCGCGCGGCAGCTCGAACTCCCGCCTGTACCACCACGCATGACGTGACAGTGCCTCGGGGATGTGGAGGTTGTTCAGTCCGGCCACGGGGTCGGGCAGCTTGCCCTGGTCCACGAGTGAGCCGAGGACCGTGCCGGGGACGGTGGCCGGCAGCCAACTGCTGGTGTCCACGGACGTCTTCGACACCTTTGTGCCGTCGCCCTCGGCCCAGTCGTCCAGTGTCAGTCGCCAGCCGGACTCCACCGGGACCGTGCCGTCCTCGGCCACCGTCAGCTTGGGCGCCGGTCCGGAGTGGGTGCCCCAGTCCGTCCAGCCCGTGGCCGACGGCCGGTGGCCGGCGACGGTGCCGTAGACCTCGAAGCCGTTCAGGCCAAGGGGGTTGGGGTTGGAGCGCCGGGTCGAGGTCAGCCGTATCCAGCGGGCGGTGACCGGGCGCGGGGGCTGGATGTCCACCACTCCGCCCGTGCCCGCCGTGGTGCGGTACACGCTGGTCCAGGTCCTGTGGTCGGTCGATGTCTCGACGACGCACTCGACCGAGTAACTGGACTGGATCTCCTTGCCTGTTGTGCCGTCGGCCGGATTGCCCGTGGTGGGAGGCGTGAACACCGGGTCGCTCGCGTCGGCCTCGAAGGTGAGACGGATCGACGTGACGGCGCACGCGGCCTGCAGGTCGATCGCGATCCACTGCGGGTCGCCCGCCGCCGCCCGCCATCCGCTGCCGCGCACACCCGGCGAGGCGAGCCGGTCCACCACGAACGAACCCGGGGTCGGCGCGTAGGCCGTCGAGGAGACGGACACGGGGCGGTGGAGCGCGAGTTCGCCGGGTGTGCCGGGGGAGGAGGGCACGGTCGTCGTGCCGCTGTCGGCGGCGGTGGCGGTCGACATGGGCAGCAGGGAACCCAGCCCGAATCCCGCCAGCAGGGTGGAACCCGTCTTGACGACGGAGCGACGCGACAGGCGTGGCGAACCCGATTGATCTGTCATGAGCGTGATGTCCCATCAAACGTCGGCGGCACTGACAACGTTGCCAAAGGCTGTGACGCGAGGGAAGCTGTGTCAACCCCTGAAGCGGCCTTCTAATAAATTAGGAATTAATATTGACAGGGTTTCGGTCGCGCGCCACAGTCATCGCCGTGACGCCGGAAGCCCCCTGTCGCAGTGCGGCCCGCGCCACGTCCTCCTGCTTCCCAACCCTCGGGAGAGGCAAGTGACTTCACATCCGCAGGTCCGCACACCCGCGGCTTCGAGACGGACGCGCCGCGCCATCGTCGTCGCCATCGCGACCGTACTGGCGGCGACCGCCGCTCCGGTGGCCACGGCACAGACCGGCGTCGACCAGGGCGCACCCGACTACTACGACAGCGGTCTCGCGCCGACGCCGTACATGGGCTGGAACACCTACTACGGGCTGGGCGCGCCCACTGAGCAACAAGTGCGCTCCGTCGCGGACAAGCTGGTCAACAGCGGTCTGCGGGACGCCGGTTACGACATCGTGTGGCTCGACGGCGGCTGGCAGGCCGACAATCCGCGTGACGCGAACGGGCGGTTGGTCGCCAATCCGGACCGATTCCCGTCCGGCATCCCTGCGTTGGTCTCCTACCTGCACAAGCGCGGCCTGAAGGCGGGCATCTACACCGACGCCGGCACGTACGACGGCGGCAAGAGCTGCGGGCTGGGCAGCAGGGGCCACTACGACGCGGACGCAAGGCAGTTCGCCGGCTGGAAGATCGACGCGGTCAAGGTCGACTTCCTGTGCGGGATCGGCGCCAAGCTCGATCCGGGCCCGGCCTTCAAGGAGTTCAGCGACGCGGTCGCCAAGTCCGGCCGCAAGATGCTGCTGAACCTGTGCAACCCGCTCACCGACGACTGGGGCCTGCCGCACACACCCGAGCAGGACGCGCACAACACGTACGTCTACGGCCCGACGATCGCCGACTCCTGGCGCACCGGCACGGACATCGCCTGGGGCACTCCGAGCCCCGGTCAGTGGCCCAACATCCTGCGCAACATGGACGCCAACGCCTGGCACCCCGAGGCGCAGGGACCCGGGCACTACAACGACCCGGACTACCTCATCCCGATGCGCCAAATGGCGGACGGCGCCCTGGAGTTGACCCAGGAGGAGTCCACCACGCAGTACGTGATGTGGGCCGAGATGGGCTCGCCGCTCGTCCTGGGTTCCGACCCGCGCACCCTGTCCGACTCGATGCTCGCCACCCTGCGCAACCCGGAGATCATCGCCGTCGACCAGGACCCGCTAGCCGTCCAGGGCGTCCGCGTGGCCAGCGACTCCATCGGCGACGTCTACAGCAAGGTCCTCACCGGTGACGGCCGACGCGCGGTCGTCCTGCTCAACCGGTCCGACCAACCCGCCCTGCGCACCGTGCAGTTCGCGGATGCTGGGCTCGGCGGGCCGGTCCGGGTGCGTGACCTGCGGGCTCGCGCCGACCGGGGTACGTACGCGGGTTCGTACACCGTCGAGGTCCCCGCGCACGGCACCGCGCTCCTGAAGCTGACCGGGGCGGACGCCCTGCCCGGTACGAACCTGGGCCAGAAGGCCACGGCGAGCCCGGCCGTCGTCCGTGACGGCGACACGCTCACCACCTTCCTGCGCGGACCGCACGGCTCGCTCGTGCAGCAGGCCGACGGCAGGACGCGCGACCTCGGCGGTCCGCCGAAGGGCGAGATCCTCGGCCAGCCCGCCGCCTACGCCTCGGCCGTCGGCCGGATCGATGTCTTCGTGCGCGGCACCGACTCCCGGGTGTACCGGCGGGTCTACGCCGCCGGCCGCTGGGGAGCGTGGCAGAGCCTGGGCGGCCGGGTGGCCGACGCCCCGTCGGTCGCGTTCACCGATCCCGCGCACTGGACGCTGTTCGCCACCGGCACGGACGGGCAGGTCGTGCAGCGCGGGCCGTCGACCGGCTGGACCTCGCTCGGCGCACCCGGTGACCGGGCGTTGTACGGGCGGCCGTCCGCTGCCGTGGACGCTCAAGGGCGGGTGACGATCGCCGTGCGCAGCGCGGCCGACGACGTGTGGACGCGGTCCCGGGATCTGTCGGGGGAGTGGTCGCCGTGGGCGTCGGTCGGCGGGACCGTCAGCGGGAGTCCGACGCTGGTCGCCGTAGGGGATGCCGTGGTGCTGTACGCGCGGGCCGCCGACTACACGCTCTGGCAGCAGCGGTACGAGAACGGCGCGTGGCAGGGCTGGACCAAGCAACCGGCGTTCCCCAGCGCGGCGTTCGACGGTGCGCTCGGGGCGGTGGCCGGACCGGGTGGGGCGGTCGACGCGGTGTACCGCGGAGTCGACGGCTATGTGCACCTGACCCAGTTCAACTAAATTAGTAATTATTCTTGACGTGGTGGGGACGCCACGTGAACCTGGAACCGCGTGCATCTGGATCCGCGCGGGATCCACAGGGAGCCATCCATGACGAATCATCAGCCCGACCGACGCCGGTTCCTCGCCGGACTCGGTGCCGCGGGGACGGCGGCGCTGCTCAGCGGCTGTGTCACCTCGACCTCTTCCAGCAAGAGTTCCTCGAAGGGCGCGGTGACCCTCCAGTCCAACCTCTCCGCCCCGCAGGCCAAGGCCGCGATGGAGGACCTCGTCGCCGCCTACGCCAAGAAGGGCTCCGACCGCGCGAGCCTCAACACGGTCGCCGCGGAGACCTTCCGCACCCAGCTGCCGACGTACCTCACCTCGGCCAACCCGCCGGACGTCTACACCTGGTACCCCGGCTCGGTCGCGGAGGCCTACGCCAAGAAGAACCTGCTGCTCGACCTCGATGACGCATGGTCCTCGTCGCCGGACCTCAAGCGGTACTCCAAGGCGCTCAACTCGCTCTGCACGTCGACGAGTTCGGGCAAGAGGGTCTTCGTGCCCACCACCTACTACTGGTGGGGCATGTTCTACCGGAAGTCCAACTTCGCCAAGTGGGGCGTGAGCGAGCCCAAGAGCTGGGACGACTTCCTCGACCTGTGCGACAAGCTCAGGAGCAAGGGCGTCACCCCGATCGGGCTGGGTGCCGGCGGCGGCACGGCCTGGGTGGCCTCGGCGTGGTTCGACTACCTCGACATCCGGATCAACGGCGCCGAGTACCACCGCCAACTCCTCGCGGGAAAGCACCGGTTCGACGACCCCGAGGTGCGCAAGGTCTTCGACCGCTGGCAGGAGGTGCTGCCGTACTTCGACCCGAACGGCGCCGCCGTCGCCTTCCAGGACGCCACGACCTCGCTGCTCAACGGCCGTAGCGGCATGATGCTCATCGGTACCTTCTTCGCCGACGCGGCACCGAAGAACGCCCTGGACGACATCGACTTCTTCCGCTTCCCGGTCATCGACGCGAAGGTTCCGCTCGCCGAAGAGGCGCCCACGGACGGCTACTTCGCCAGTGCCCGCACCGGCCGGCACGACCAGGTGATCGACCTGATGAAGTACCTCGCCACCGCCGAGGCCCAGGAGATCTACATCAAGGGCTCCTCCGGCACCGTCCTGCCCTGCAACCCCGCCGCGAAGGACGCCGGCACCGCGCTGGTCAAGAAGGGCCGCAAGCATGTCGATTCGGCTGTCGAGATCACCCAGTTCTTCAACCGGGACTCCAGCGACGCCCTCCAGCCCACCGCGGACAACGCGTTGACGAAGTTCCTGGCCAAGCCCAAGTCGATCGGGAGCATCCTCACCGACTGGCAGCGCGACGCCGAGAAGATCTGGAACGCGTGACATGGCCGTGCTGACCGCGCCCGACCGGAAGTCCCCGGCCCGAACGCCCGCCGAGGGCAAGCGGGTTCGGGGCCCCCGGCGCACACCCCCGCTGGTGCTCGCCTTCGTCCTCGTGCCGCTTCTCGTCGAGGCGGTGTGGGTGTTCTGGCCCGCCGTGCAGGGCTTCTACCTCGCCCTCACCGACTGGGACGGCGTCTCCACACCGACGTTCGTGGGCCTGGGCAACTTCCGGGAGATGGCCCACGACGACGTCTTCCGCAGCGCGGCCGGCCACACCGTCCTCTGGCTGGTCCTCTTCGGCGGCCTGTCCGCCCTGCTCGGCCTCGCCGCCGCACTCCTGCTCCAACAGGAGCGCCGTGGCGTCGGCTTCTACCGCGCGGCCCTGTTCCTGCCGGTCGTCTTCTCCCTGGTCGCCACCGCCCTGGTCTGGCAGGCGATCTACCAGCCCGACGGTGTCCTCAACCAACTCCTGCAATCCGCAGGCCTGGGCAGCCTGCGCCACGCGTGGCTCGCCGACCAGGACACCGCCCTGTACGCCGTGATCGTGCCCGCGCTCTGGCGCCAGATCGGCTACGTCATGGTCCTCTACCTGGCCGGCCTCAAGGGCATCGACCCGGCCCTGTACGAGGCCGCGAAGGTCGACGGTGCGAGTGCGTGGCAGCGCCTGCGGCACGTCACCCTGCCTCAACTGCGCAGTGTCAACGCGGTGGTTCTGTCCGTCATCGTCATCGACTCGCTGCGCTCCTTCGACGTCGTGTGGTCCCTGACCCGCGGCGGCCCCTACCACTCCTCCGAGCTGCTGAGCACCTACATGTACTCAACCGCCTTCCAGTCCCTGCGACTTGGCTACGGCTCCGCACTCGCCGTCGTCATCTTCGTGCTGGCCTTCGGCGTCATCTGCTCCTACCTCGTCCGCGCGTTCCGGGAGGCCGACTGATGTCCGCCAACTCCACGGCCCTGCGCCGCAAGCGGGCCGCGACCGCCGGATTCCACCTGGGCGCGGGGGCGTTGGCGGTCCTGTGGCTGCTGCCCATCGCCCTGGTCCTGGTGACCAGCCTGCGCTCCTTCGACGACATCGCCGCCCACGGCCTGGGCAGTTGGCCGCACTCCTTCACCCTCGGCAACTTCCACCAGGCCTGGGTCGACGGCGGCCAACAGCGCGCCCTCATCAACAGCCTGATCGTCACCATCCCCTGCGTCCTGATCACGCTGGCCCTCGCCGCGATGGCCGCCTTCGCCCTCAGCCGCTACGAACTCCCCTTCCGCCGCTCCCTGTTGCTCCTCATGCTCGGCGGCAACCTGCTCCCGCCGCAGATCCTCCTCATCCCGGTGTCCAAGCTCAGCGAAGTGATGGGCATCTTCGACGCCCTGCCCGCACTCATCGGCGTACAGATCGGCTTCGGCGTCGGCTTCTACGTCTTCGTCCTGCACGGATTCATGCGGTCGATCCCGGCGGAGATCCAACAGGCGGCGGTCGTCGACGGCGCCGGCCCCTGGCAGATCTTCTGGCGGATCATCCTCCCGCTGACTCGCCCCGCCCTGGCCGCGCTCAGCGCCCTGTCCTTCACCTGGATCTTCAACGACCTGCTCTGGGCCATCACCGTGCTGCGCAGCGACACCAAGATGCCCATCACGGCCGCGCTCATCGGACTTCAGGGTCAGTACGTGTCGATGTGGAACGTCATCGCGGCCGGATCCGTCATCGCCGCCGCACCCACGGTCGCCGTGTTCCTGCGCTTCCAGCGGCACTTCGTGGCCGGGCTCAACCTCGGGGCGGTCAAGTGACGTACCAGCGCTGGACCTTGCGCACGGAGAACACCAGCTACACCGTGCGCCTGTCCCCGGACGGCCCGTGGGCCGAGCTCGACGCGTGGGGACCGCTCGGCGTCGAGGACGGCCCCTCCGCCCTGGACTGGTCGAGACGCACGCACTTCATCACGCCCGCCGACGCGGCACCGGCCGAGTATCTGCCGTACGGGCTACGGCCGTTCACCGGATCGGAGCTGGTCGCGTCGCGTCCGGACGGCGAAGGCCGGGGAGTGTGGTGGGAGTTCGCAGGCGCCGAAGCGGACGAGGGAACCCTACGACTCGCCTTCCACGACGAGCAGTTGGGCCTCCGGACCGTCCTCCACTACGAGACCGTCCCGGGCACGGACGTGATCCTCCGCTGGACAGAGTTCACCGCCACGGACGAACTCCGCCTGGAACGCCTCGACTCGGCGGCCGTGAACATCCCCGTCACCGGAGTCGCCCGCCTGACCTACCTCGCGGGCCAGTGGTCGCAGGAGTTCCAGCACACCCAACTCGACCTGCCCAGAGGCACGTTCACCATCGGCAGCCTGCAAGGGGTACCGGGACACGCGTACGCGCCCTGGCTCGCGGTGCGGGACGGTGAGTCACCGGCCGCGTACGGCATCGCCCTCGCCTGGCCCGGCAACTGGCACATCACCGCCGAGGCCGAACCCGGCGGAGCCGTGCGGGTACGGGCGGGCCGCGTCCCGCACGAGGGAGCGGTGATCCTCGCACCCGGCGAGACCCTCACCACTCCCCAACTCGCCTGCGCCTTCAGCCCGGAGGGCCTCGACGGGCTCTCGCGCGTCTGGCACCGCTACGAACGACACCTCTCCGGCGAGCGCCTGCACCGCCCCCGCAAGGTTCTCTACAACTCCTGGGAAGCCACCGGCTTCGACGTCGACGCGGCCGCGCAACTGGAGCTGGCGAAGACAGCCGCCGACATCGGGGCCGAGCTGTTCGTCGTGGACGACGGCTGGTTCACCGGACGCGCCGACGACACCGGGGGACTGGGGGACTGGTGGCCCGACCCGGCCGCCTTTCCGCAGGGCTTCGACCAATTCATCGCGGACGTAAGGGCGTTGGGCCTGGACTTCGGTCTGTGGATCGAGCCCGAGGCCGTCAGCCCCGGTAGCCGTCTGTACGCCGAACACCCCGAGTGGGTCTACCGGATCGAGGGCCGCCCCGGCCGACTCGTCCGCAACCAGCTCCTCCTCGACCTCGGCCGGACCGACGTCCAGGACTTCGTCATCGGGACGCTCGACCGACTGCTCGGCACCTACGCCATCAGCTACCTCAAGTGGGACATGAACCGCCCGCCCACCGAGCGCGGTCGCCCCGGTGCCGGCCGCGTGGACCTGGACGCCGAGCATGCCGCCGGATACCTGCGCGTTCTCGACCACCTCCGTGCCGCCCACCCCACCGTCACCGTCGAGGGCTGCGCGGGCGGTGGCGGGCGGATCGAGCACGCGACCCTCGCGCGCACCGACGTGGTCTGGCCCAGCGACAACACCGCACCGCTGGACCGGCTTTCAACCCAGTACGGCTTCCTGCACGCGCACGCCCCGCACGTCATGAGCTCGTGGGTGACCGACGCGCCCGGTGTCTTCGATCCACGCCCGCGCAGCCTCGCCTTCCGCTTCGTCAACGCCATGTGCGGGGTGCTGGGCGTCGGCGCCGACCTGCGCGCGTGGACGCCGGAGCAGCGGGCCGAGGCCGCTCGGTGGATCGGCCGGTACAAGGAGGTGCGGGACGTGATCCACCATGGTGAGGCACGGCTCCTCGGTACGCCGGAGGAGCCGACCTGTGGGGTGCAGTACGACGCCGGGGACCGGACCGTCGTCGCCGCGCTGAGCACCGGGCGGCTCGACGGGGCGCCGCTCGTGCCGGGGCGTCCCGACCGGCTCCGGCTGCGGGGGCTCGACCCGACGGCTCGCTATCGGGACACGGCGACGGGGACGACGTACAGCGGAGCCCATCTGCTGCACTACGGGCTGCCGTTCGCGTGGAGCGCCGATCATGACGCCGACCTGATCGTGCTGATGCGTGCGTGAGCCCCTTATGTTTCAGCAAGGCCTTACTCGTGAACAACGCGCAGGACGCGAAGGAGTCGAACCCCGATGGACCAGTCCGTACGACGGCACGGCGCCCGGTTCACCGGCCGCACGGCCGTGGTCACCGGAGCGGCCTCCGGCATCGGAGCCGCCACGGCCGTACGCCTCGCCGAGGAGGGAGCAGCCGTCGTGCTCGTCGACATCGCCGAGGAGCGGGGTGAGGCGGTGGCGGAGCGGATCGGCAAGGACGGCGGGCGGGCCCGGTTCGTGGCCGCCGATGTCGCGGTCGAGGGCGACTGGGCGCGGATCGTCACGGCCGCGCACGGCTTCGGGCCCGTCGACGTCCTCGTCAGCAACGCGTTCACCGTCGACGTCAGCCCGGCTCACGAGATGACCCTGCCGTCCTGGCAGCGGCAGCTCGACGTCAATCTGACCGCCAGCTTCCTCGGGTTCCGGGCGGTGCTGCCCGATCTGGAGGAGCGGCGGGGCGCGGTGGTGCTGACCTCGTCCGTGCACGCCCACAAGGGCATCCCCGGGCATCCCGCCTACGCCGCCGCCAAGGGCGCTCTGCTCTCACTCTGTAGCCAACTCGCCGTCGAATACGGGCCAGTTGTGCGCGTCAACGCCGTCCTGCCGGGACCGATACTGACCGCCGCCTGGGACAGGGTGCCGCCCGAGGAACGGGAACGCAGCATCGCCGAGACGGCCGTACGCCGCTTCGGCACGCCCGAGGAAGTGGCCGCGGCCATAGCGTTCCTCAGCGCCGACGAAGCCTCCTTCATCACCGGGACGAGTCTCGTGGTGGACGGCGGCTGGAGCGTTGTCAAGGCCTCCGCATGACCACGCTCCCCAACCAGCAGAAAGGCTGTACGACATGACGCCCTATGCCCGTCGAGGCGTCCACGGCCAGACCGTGGAACTCCTCGCCCGCCGCATCCTGGGCGGTGAGATCGCCGAAGGGGCCACGCTCGATCTCGTGGCGCTGCAGAGCGAGTTGGACGTGAGCCTGACCGCGCTGCGCGAGTCGCTCAAAGTGCTCGCGGCCAAAGGAATGGTCGACGCCCGGCAGCGGCGCGGCACCTTCGTGCGCCCCCGCGCCGAGTGGAACCTGCTCGACGCCGACGTGCTGCGCTGGCAGTTCGAGGGCGCCTCCACCAGCGAGTCCGACCGGGCGCTGCTGCACAACCTCGCCGAAGTGCGCGCCATCATCGAACCCGCCGCCGTACGGCTGGCCGCTCAGCGCCGCACCGACGCGGACCTGGTCGCCCTGGACGGCGCCCTCGACGCGATGGGGGAGCGGGGCAGCGGCGCGGCCCACGCCGTCGAGGCCGACCTCGCCTTCCACCGCGCCCTGCTCGCCGCCACCCACAACGAACTCCTCGAACGCATGGAGATGGTGATCGAGTCCGGCCTCGCGCACCGCGACCGGATCGTGCACAGCGCCCCGCACAGCGAGGACCCGGTCCCGGCCCACCGCGCCGTCCTGGACGCCGTACGCGACCAGGACCCGCAGGCCGCCGAGGCCGCGATGCGAGCCCTGCTCGACCAGGCCGGCCGCGACCTGGACCGCCTGGACGGCTCCGAAGAAGAGGGTTCCCACGTGGACTCCGCACAGGACTCCGAAGAAACGGAAGGCTCCCGGTCTCAGTGAAGATCACCCGTGTCGAGACCTTCCTCGTCCCGCCCCGCTGGCTGTTCTGCCGCGTCGAGACCGACGACGGCGTGGTCGGCTGGGGCGAACCGGTTGTCGAAGGGCGCGCCGAAGTCGTGCGCGCCGCCGTCGACGTCCTGGCCGAACACCTCGTCGGCCAGGACCCGTTGCGCATCCAGGACCATTGGCAGGTCATGTCCAAGGGCGGCTTCTACCGGGGCGGCCCGATCCTCTCCAGCGCCGTCGCGGGCCTCGACCAGGCGTTGTGGGACATCGCCGGGAAGACCTACGGTGCCCCCGTGCACGCCCTCTTGGGCGGTCCCGTGCGCGACCGCGTCCGGGTCTACGCCTGGGTCGGCGGCGACGAACCCGCCCAGCTCAGCGAGCAGATAGCCGCCCAGGTCGAGGCCGGTTTCACCGCCGTGAAGATGAACGCCGCCGGCGCCACCTCGCCGATCCCCACCCCCGCCGAGACTGCCGCGATCGTCGCCCGCGTGGCCGCCGCCCGTGAGGCACTCGGCCCCGAGCGCGATGTCGCCGTCGACTTCCACGGCCGCTTCACCGCCGCCGGTGCCCGCCGCGTCCTCGCCGAACTCGCCCTGCTGCACCCGCTGTTCGTCGAGGAACCCGTCCTGCCCGAGCACGGCCGGCAACTGGCCGGCCTCGTCGCGTCGAGCCCGATACCGCTCGCCACCGGCGAACGCCTTTATGGCCGCGCCGAGTTCCTGCCCGCACTCGCCGCGGGCATCGCCGTCGCCCAGCCCGACCTGTCCCACGCCGGCGGCATCTCGGAGGTCCACCGCATCGCCTCCCTCGCGGAGGCCTACGGCGCCCAGCTCGCCCCGCACTGCCCGCTCGGCCCGATCGCACTGGCGGCCAGCCTGCAGGTCGCCTTCGCCACCCCCAACTTCCTCATCCAGGAGCAGAGCCGGGGCATCCACTACAACAAGGACGCGGACCTGCTCTCGTACCTCGTCGATCCGGCGCCGTTCCGGTTCGTCGACGGTCACGCGGTGCGCGGTGACGCCCCCGGCCTCGGCATCACCATTGACGAGACCGCCGTACGTGCCGCCGACCGCACCGGACACGCCTGGCGCAACCCCGTGTGGCGGCACCCCGACGGCTCCTTCGCGGAGTGGTGACCGTGCCGCTGGACATCGTCATCAACCGTGCCCACGGCGGGCGTTGGACCTCATTGCGTACCACGGGAACGGGACGCGAATGGCTCTGGCGGCGTGCCGCGCCCGAGCGGGACAACGTCTCCCCCGGCGACAGCTTCGTGGACGCGGGCGGACTGGAGGAGTGCGTGCCGACGGTCCGGGGCGATCCCGACCACGGTGACGCCTGGTCAAGACCCTGGACACGGGAGGCAGCGGCGGATGTCCTTCGCTGCGACCGCTTCAGCCTGGCGCGCACGGTGCGTGCCACCGCCGACGGGGCCGTGGCCGACTACGTCCTGACGGCCGACGTGGGCTTCCGCTTCGTGTGGGCCGCCCATGCCCTGCTCGACCTGTCCGACCGTGCCGGGCTGCACATCCGTAACGGAGCGCGTACCCGGCTTTTCCCCGAAGCGGCACCGCTGTTGGACCGTGCGTGGCCGGACGGTGCCACTTGGGCGGAGGGCGACTGGCCCGCACCGTGCGGACTGCGCCTGGACCGGTTCGGCCCGGACGACGGCACCGCCGTAGGAGCCGTCGTGGACGCTTCTCACTGCTGCGTCCACGACCGGGCCGACCGGCTCTCACTCGCCCTCGAAGCCGATGGACAGCCCCTGTCCATCGCGCTCTGGCGCAACCTGGGCGGCTTTCCCGCCCGACACCCCTACCGCAGCACGGGCGTCGAACCGATGCTCGGCCGCGTCTTCGACCTCGCCGAGGCGGGGCCGGATGACGCCGTCCGGGTACCCGCCTCGGGCGAAGTGCGGTGGCGGCTGACGCTGACCACGAACTGCCGTTGTTCCTGAACCGACCTGTACAGGAAGGGAATTCGTCACATGGATCTGCGAGCGGCCCTGGCCGCACACCGCCTCGTCGCGATCATCCGCGGCACCGATCCCGAGGCCGCGGTACGCACCGTACTGACCCTCGCCGAGGAGGGCGTCGAACTGATCGAGGTCTCCCTGACCGGTACGGACGCCCTGTCCGTCATCGAGCGGGCGCGCAAGGAACTCGGCCCCGGCCGACCCCTCGGCGCCGGTACGGTCCTGACCGCCGATGACGCCCGTGCCGCCCATCGGGCCGGCGCGAACTTCGCCGTCACCCCCGCACTGGGGGACGGCATCCGCGAGGCGCACCGGCTCGAACTGCCGGTCATCGCGGGGGTGTTGACCCCCACCGAGATCCTCGCCGCACGCCCCCTCGGTGTCGCCGCACTGAAGATCTTCCCGGCCGCGGAGGCCGGCGGTCCCGCCTATCTCAAGGCGTTGCGCGGACCGTTCCCGCACGAGGTGTTCGTCCCGGTGGGCGGCGTCGACGAGTTGGCCGCGCGGGAGTATCTGAACGTCGGAGCGACCGCCGTCGGCGTCGGCTCGCCCCTGGTCGGCGACGCGGCCGACGGCGGCAGCCTGACCGCGCTGCGCGCCCGGACTCGCGCTCTGCTGACCGTCGTAGAGGAATCCTCGTCCGCGCGGGAGGTGTCGTGACGAACGGATGGCGGTCGGCCCAGGGCGGGGTCGTCTGTATCGGGGAGACCATGGCGGCCCTTGCCCCGGACCCGTCCTCGTCGCTGGAGTGTGCCGCCGATCTGCGGGTGTCGGTGGCCGGGGCCGAGTCGAATGTGGCCATGTATCTGGCCGACCTGGGGATTCCCGTCTCGTGGCTCTCGGCCGTCGGGGACGACGCGTTGGGGCGGCGGGTGCGTGCCGAAGTGGGTGCGGCAGGGGTCGATGTGAGCGGTGTGCGGTTCGATCCGGAGCGGCCCACGGGACTGCTCGTGAAGGAGCCGACCGGGGCGCGGACCCGGGTCCACTACTACCGCGGCAACTCGGCGGCCTCGGCGATGGGACCCGACGTACTCGACGACGACAGACTGAGATCGGCCGCCGTCCTCCATCTCACGGGCGTGACACCGGCGTTGTCCCCGTCCTGCCGGAGCCTGGTGGCCACCGCGCTCACCGTTCCGGCCGCTGAACGGTCGTACGCCATCAGCTTCGACGTCAACCACCGTCCCGCGCTGTGGCCGCCCGGTACGGCCGCCACCGTTCTGCGCGACCTGGCCGACCGGGCCGACATCACCTTCGTCGGCCTCGACGAGGCGCGGGAGTTGTGGGACGCGGACCTCCGACCGGCCGACGTACGGGCGCTGTTGCCGCACCCGCGCCTCCTCGTCGTCAAGGACGGCGGCCATTCCGCCATCGCCTTCAGCGACGAAGGTGTGCGGACCGTGCCCGCGCTGGACACGGACGTGGTGGAACCCGTCGGCGCGGGCGACGCGTTCGCCGCCGGAGTTCTGACCGGGCTGCTGCGCGGGGACGGGATCGAGCGTGCGCTGCGGTTGGGACACATCACGGCGGCATCCGCCCTCAAGGTGACCGCCGATCACGGGCCGCTGCCGGACAGCGCCCGGATCGAGCGGCTTCTTGAGCTTCCGACGAGCGAATGGGCGGCCGGGGCCGGGAGCAGTCTCCGCGGGTGAGCAGGCGCGTCGTCGTGCCCGGTCAGGGATGGGGTGACGCGTCGACGTCGCCCGACTCAGGAGGATCGGGCAGGGCATCCGTGGCGTTGGGGGTGGGGGAGACCGACGGGCGGTTCGCGGGCCTGACCGGTGG
>NZ_JBXVPZ010000045.1:0-36048 GCF_057961495.1 Streptomyces sp. P5F9
GGTCGGGGTCGAGCGCCGGGTCCGGTGCGGGATCACCGGGCCTGGGTACCAGGGGTGCGAGCGCTGCGGCGGCTCCGCCTGCTGACGGGCGCGACCTGGGGTCCTTGGCCAGCATGCGCGCCACCAGGTCGGCGAGGCCAGGAGGGAGTCCCGGGATTCGGTCGTCGAGCCGGGGCGCCGGAGTGTCACAGTGGTGCTGCTCGATGATGTGCTCGGAGGCGCCGTTGAAGACCCTGTCACCGGCGACGAGGCGGAAGACTGTACAGCCGACGCCATAGATGTCGGCGGCCGGTGTGGGGTTGCGTTCTCCGAGGATGATCTCGGGGGCCTTGTAACCGAGACTGCCCGGGGTGCGGCCCTCGGTGTGCCGGGTGGCGTCGGGGTCGTCCGGCAGCGCGATGCCGAAGTCGACGAGAAATACCTCGCCGGACTCGGCGAGTATGACGTTCTGCGGCTTTATGTCGCGATGGACCACACCAGCCGCGTGCACCCGCTCCAGAATCCGCAGCAACTGGACGACGATCGACGCGGTGGCCGCGAGGGTGGGCCGGCGTGATTCCAGGAAATCGCGCAGGTTTTTGCCGTCGATGAACTCTGTGACGAGATAGGGCCGTCCGCCGAGGAAGTCGTAAGCGACGAGGTGTGGAATGCCGTGGCCGCCCAGCCGCTCGTGCATCTGCCGTTCGCGCTCGAAGCGTTTGAGTTCGTTGGGGGTCAGCCGGCCGTAGTGATCGCCACGGCCGGGCGCGGAGTCGCGCGGCGGGCGGACCAGGAACTTCACCGCAACGATCTGGCCAGTCTTCAGGTCCTCCGCCCGGTACACGGTTCCCATGCCGCCGCTCTTGGGCGCATGAGTGATCTTGAATCTCGCGGCGAACACCTGCCCACGCTCCATGCCTACAGCCCTCCTGTGCCTCTCCGTGACCGGTCGTGCGAAGCGTAGTGGAAACGTGCCATGTAAATGTGCGTCGCTTGACTGTGTTCACACTCTACCTGCATGCTGGAGCGGTCCCGCTCAGCCGAGCCGTAAGGAGACGTCACTCGTGAGTGCGTTTCGGAAGCCGCCCCAGGTGGATGGTGACGATCAACTGATCCGGATCGGCCTGCCGTTGCTGCGTCAGGAGCCGGACCCATGCCCCGCAGGCCGTGCGCTGCGCGCCAGGCCGCTGCTGACGCAGCAACCTGATCGCAGCCGCCGTAAACCGGTCGAGGACTTCCCCTTCGCTCCCTGGGGCAACTTCGTCGACTCCGTGGAACATCAGGGCAAGACCCTTGCCGAGGTCGCGGCAAACTCTGGGAACATGCGTCGCTGTTCGGAAGCGCACGTGCGCTGGGCTGTGGAGGCGGCAGGTACGTATCTCGCCGCGCGCGCCCGTGAACAGAGTGTTCGTGTGGCTGCCGGACACCCCGCCACCCGCGCAGTGCGGAAGCAGTGGGTCGGGGTGACCCGGTTGCGTGAACAGGACGGCCGTGGTGCCGATCGGTACGAACGCACCGCATGGGGGCGACAGTACGTCAGTGAGGACGGTTCCCTGCGGGAAATCTGGATTCCATCCATTGACTCCGTCAAGCGCGACCGGCCGTTGCCGGAGATCGCTGCCGCCGCGTATGTCGCAGCGAGCGGAATCCCAGCCGACATACCCTACGGCAAAAGGGCCCAACTGCCGGATGGTCACGGTGTGCTGCCGCAGCGGGTTCGAGTCGTCGGCGTCGGACTCGGCGACGGCAGTACTCAGGTGCTGGCCGACTGGGACGCGGCAGAAGCGAAGCGTCAATTCGACGAGCATACGAAGGAGTTGATGTCGAGCGCTGCCGACGGCCGCGAGTTGCGTCCTGGCCAGGACTGCGCCCGCTGCGAAGCACTCAGTGGCTGCCATGCTGTTCCTCGCGTGCCCGGACTGCTGGGTGCGCCGGCCCCGCTCCGTCCTCGTAAGCGGCGCAGCGTGTCCGTCTCTGATCTGCGGGCCTACCGGGACTGCGCCGCCCGTTACTACCTCACGCGCGTGCTGAAACTCAGGGACGGCCGCACCGAGAATGCGGCGATCCGCCGGGGGCGGGCTGTGGACGCCTGGCTGAATGAGCGTCATGCCGCCAAGCCCGGAACGCCCTGCCGGCGTGTGCCGCTCCCCGAGTACCTGCCTGGTCTGTCCGCCGAGGAGTTGCCCGCCGCTCTGGCCATGATCCGCCATCACCGGGGTCGCTGCCCCCTCGACGGACTGGCCGTGGACGAGACCGTCGAGCCGCAGCGCCGGCTCGCCGTGTACGACCCACAGACCGACGTCGTCGTCATCGCCGACTGCGACCTTGTGTACACCGATCGGGGCGGCACGGTCGTGCGTGAGACGAAGACGGCCTCGCACCACTTTGGTGAGCGGCGGGAACTGGTCCGCACCTACCCGCAACTCGCCCTCGCCGTCCTCCTCATGGCATCCGGAGTGTTGGGCGGCGACCCGCGCCGCTCCCGCATCGAGCTGGAGGTGCTGCGCGAGGACGGCGCGCGGCTGGAGGAGATCGACCCCTTCGACGCCGTCACCCTCGACCAGTCCCGACGCGTCATCGCCGAACTCGCCGCCGGGTGGGCGGCCGACGAGACCTACACCGCAGTCCCCGCCCGCGACTTCGACTGCGCCGACTGTGAGGCTCGCCGCTGGTGCACCTCGGCCCGGACCGCACGCAGCGACGGCACCCTCCGCACCCCTGGGGAAGCTCTCCGATGAATCTCGACGATCCCGACACCGTCCCGCTCTCAGCGGAGGAATGGGCCGCCCACGACGGCGTACCCCTGCTGCGGACCCTCGCCGGCGCCCTCATCGTCCTTGAGGCCACCGCCGGCCTCGACTCCTTCACCCTGCCCTATCCGCCCGAGGCGCAGCGTGCCCTGGACAGGACCGTACTTGCCTGCCTGCTGAGCGGGGAACCGCCCCCCGCCGGCCTCACCGAACTCGTCGACCGCTGCCGTACCCTCCCACTCGCCGAGTGGCCGCTCGGCCTGCCCCCGGACGCGATCGGCCCCGAGGACCGGCTACTGGACGAGGAGTCCGGGCGTCCCACCGAGCTGTGCCACGAGTGGGCCTGGCGTACCCCGGACGCAGCCGTGGAGTTCCGGGACCGGCAGATCGTGCGGGCCGCGCTGCGCGTGTGCCGGGAATACGGCGACGAGGAGGCGTACACAGCCTTCCGTGGCCTGCTGGTGCGCCGACCGGTCCTCACCCTGTTCGAGATGCACGAACTGGACGGGGACATGGTGCTCGAACCCGTCCGAGGCCTGATCCGTCAGATCTACCGGCCGGTCTCCGACTCCTACCTTCACGACGGCGCCTACACCTGCTGCGAGCGCTGTCTCACCCTCCTCGTTCCTTCCCGGGACGGCGACTGGTGGTGTGAGCGGGACCGGTGCAGAAGGAAGGGGGCGGCCCCGACCGGTCGCCGCATCCTCCGGGAGACGGCCGGTGAGGTCTGCCAACTGGAGCGCCCGCTACGGCAATTCGTTACCGGGCCGGGACGCGCCGAGGCCGACCTGGAACGCGACCTGCTGGCGCTCGGCCTCGACGTGCGTATGTGGCCCGGCTACGACGCGTACGACCTCCTGGTGGAATTCCCCGACGGCCACCGCTGGGCTGTCGACGTCAAGGACTGGGCACATCCCGTCTTCCTGGGCCGCTCAGCCCGGCCCGTCCCGCAGGACCCGCCGTACGAAGAGGCGTTCTGGGCCGTGCCGGAACACCGCACGCTTGCCCGCCCCGGCTATGTCGCCGCCTTCGAACGTGCCCGGCCCGCGCGGGCCCGAGACCTGCCGCTGCTCACCGACGCCGAATTCGTCGCACGGGCCCGCGCTCGTCTGCGCACGCTGAAAGGACACACCGACCGTGCGTGACAGGGAGAGCTGGCACAAGCCGGTGAGCCGCGAACTGGCGCGGGTCTGGAGCGGATTGCCATCGGAGTTGGATGGTGTGAAGCCCGTCCAGGTGTGCCAGGTCGAACTGGCCCTCCGGCTCATGGAACGCCTCGCCCCGGACGAGCCCGCGGAGGGCGCCTACACACTGCTCGGCGGCTACCCCTTCGCCAAGGCGGCCGGTCTGGCCCGTACCCAAGAGCACGACACCATGCTCACCGCGGCCCGCCATCTGCTGTGGACGTTGCGCAGGGGCCGCGCCTGGCAGCAGGTGCTCGACGCCTACCGCCGGGTTCCAGAGCGGCTGCGCGCCTACGACGTACCGTCGCCCGAATCCGGCGAGCCACCGCGCCCTCTGCGGCCCACCGTCGCCGCCGGCCGCATCGCTGTGTACGACGACGCCTTGGCGGGCCTGCCTGATTTCGCTCGCCGCCCGCTCACCCTGGCCCCGGCCGGTCGCAGCAACTTCCGCGAGCACCGCCGCACCACGTCGGTCACTATCCCCGAACAGCTCCTCTTCGAGCGCACGCCGGGTCACGATCTCGTGGCGGCCCGCCCCGGTGGATCGAAACCACTGACCATCACGCGCGCCGAACTCGACGACACCGCGCAGTGGATGGACGACATGGAGCGGGAGACCGGCGTCGAACGGCCCGGACGCTGGGCCGCCCGCCTGGCCGAGCTGCGGATCGCCCCGCGCGACGCCGACGGACGCGGTTTCACCGACGGAGACACGCTCCGCCTCGACGGGTTGCTGCATCTCGTCGGCATGGTCGGCGCGGGCAAGAGCACGCTGATGACGCTTGTCGCGGTCTGGGCGGCCCGAAGAGGCCTGAGGACCACGCTCGTTGTGGGCGATGTGGCCGAACAGCTGCGTCTGTGTGAGCTGTTCACCCGCCTCGACCTGCCTGCCGTACCCGTACTCGGCCCGACGGCCCGCCAGACCCATGTGGAGCGCCTGCACCGCAGGCTCGCCTCGCGCGGTCTCCATAACCTCCTCGACCACGATGCGTACGGTTTCGACGAGTTGAGCACCGTGTGCGTGGTGGACGCTCTGCGAGGCACCGAGGCGGCCGAGCCCCTGCGCTACGCCGACGCGCCCTGCACCGCTCTCCACCCTGAGAAGCGCAAGGCGCCAGACCCGGAGCCCGAGCACGCTTTGCCTGGCGTATGGGATCCGGCGGCCCGCGCGGCCAGGGAACCGAAGCCGCGCCCCGAGGACGAGCTGAAGGGCACCCCGCACGGCTGCCCGATCTGGGCCGAGTGCCCTCGCCATCGCGCTGCCCGTGACCAGGTCGACGCTTTGATCTGGGTCGCCAACCCGGCCAGCCTTGTCCAGAGTGCCGTGCCCGCCCACCTCAACGACGAGCGGCTGCGCCACCTCGAACTCGCCTGTACCCGCAGCGACATCGTCTTCGTCGACGAGGCCGACGCCGTCCAGATGCGGCTCGACGAACTGTTCGCGCCGTCCGCGACGCTCGTGCGGCCCGACGTCGAGTCCTGGCTGGACCAGCTCCACACCCACAAGATCGAAGAGCTGTCGCGGTACGGCCGGCTGCCGCTGACCGACCGCGATGTAGAGCAGTGGAACGCCGCGCTCGCCGTCGTCACCGTCGCCACGGACCGGCTCTACCGGATGCTGATCTCCGACGAGGACCTGTGCGAGTGGGTGGACACCGAGTACTTCAGCCCCTGGGCGCTCCAAGAGAAGCTGCTCGCCGACTGGTTCGATGAACTCCCGAGGCCGGACGCCTACCGGCCCGCCGGCTCCGACGCCCCCGACGGCGTAGCCGACGAGCGAGAACTGTACGAGGGATACGAGGACGACGACGAGGACCCCGAACCGGAATCCCCGGTCCACGAGAACCCGCGCCGCACTGAACTGACCCGCCTCCTCGACACCTTCCGTGACGACCCGCTGGGCGGCCACGCCCCGTACGGAACGCTCACCGACGCCATGGTCGCAGCGGTCCACGACCTGCTGCACACCCAGTCCCCGCCCCGCAGCCGGGAGAAAGTGGCCGCGCTCCTGCGCGACCTCCTCGACGGCATTCCCGACCTGCCGGGAGACGGCGACCCCAAGTGGTACGACCTCACCTGCCGCAGGCTGGAGTTCACCCTGCTGTTGTCCGCCCTGCACCAGCGCCTGGACCGTCTGACCTTCCTGTGGCCTCAGGTGGAAGCCGCCCTGCGGCTCGACGGCCAGGGCAAGGAACTCGCCCGCCGCGCCCCACTGGACTACGCCCCCATCATCCCCGAGGCACCTATGGGCAATGTCCTCGGCTTCCAGTACCTGCGTGACGAACGGGAGCGCGACGAGGACGGACGCACCAGCGGCACTCTGCGCTTCTTCCGCTGCGCGGGCGTCGGCCGAGAGCTGCTGCTCTCCTTCGCCACGCTCGGCTCCGACCCGGCGACCGGTCGCCCGGGCCCGCACGTGGTCCTGATGTCCGGCACCAGCTGGGCCGGTGACTCCACCCGTGCCCATGTCCTGGCCCCCGTGGGCGCCGTCCTCAAGCCATCCCAGCGGTCCCTGGACGCCGTCGGACGCACCAGCTTCAGCACCCATTTCCTCTATGACGAGAACAACGGCAAACCGATGTTCCTGTCCGGTACGCGGCCCAAGGCCCGTATCGATCAGGCCCGTGCCATGGCCGCCAGGCTGGGCCGCCTCGGACCCGGCGGTTCATCCAGCCCGCTTGATCTGGAACTCGCCCGGGTCGCCGACGACTACCGTAAGCGCGCCATCCTGCTGGTCGGCAGCTACAAGGAGGCGTACGCCGTCGCCGACACACTGCGCCGCGAGGATCGCTGGCACGACGGGGTCCGCGTCCTCATCCCCGACGCCGCCGACCTCGACCTCGCGCTCGACGGCACCGACATGTCCTACGCTGCCACCCTGCGCCGGGGAGATCTCGCCATGTTCGCGGAGGACCCGACGGCCGAAGTACTGGTCACGCCGCTCATGGCGGTGGAACGCGGCCACAACATTCTCAACGCCCAGTCCACCGCGGCCTTCGGAACCGCACTGTTCCTCGCCCGGCCGCACCCTCGCCCCGACGACCTCACCCTGGCGATCTACGCCGTCAACGACTGGGTGTGCCGCTTCGTGCGCGACCAGAAGCGCGACGACCACCGCCAGGGCCCTGCCACCTTCAGCGAACTGGTCGCCGAGGCGCACGACCTCGACCAGGCGGGCCGCAACCTGCGTACCGAGGGCCGTCAGGAGTGGCGGCGCCTGCTGAAGCGCCGCTATATCTACTCCCGCCTGGCCCGGTGGGAGAAGCGGGCCTTCGCCTGGGACCAGCTGGTCACCATGTGGCAGGTCATCGGACGCCTCGTGCGTGGCGGTGTACCCGCCCGGGTGGTCTTCGTCGACGCCGCCTTCGCTCCGCGGCTCGCCCATGCCCTGGCCCCCGGGACGGCCGACGCGGGTCCGCGCGCCGCCGACGGTCTGCTCAGGACGCTGGGCACCGCCCTTGCCCCCTACTTCGCTCCGAACGCGGACCCGTCCGCCTTTCCGGACCCCGCAGATCCTGTGGTCGCCCGGCTCCTGTACGAGCCGTTCCACGACGCTCTGCGCACCCTCGACCACCACGTACGCCGCTGAGACCACGCCGTACGCCGCCGACTCCTCAGGAGTGATACGCCATGCCTGCCGCGACCTACCGCAACGTCCAGACCGCTTCCTGGATCCCGGTGGACCGGGACGCCTCCATCACCGCCGACTACCGGGTCCTGCCCTTCCCGGAGCAGTGGCGTGAAGCGATTCTCACCCTCTGCAACGCGGGCGTCGAAGCGGGCGCCGAGCCGTGGCGCACGGTACCGACCCGCCGACTGGAACAGGTACTTCAGGCATTCGCACCAGACGTGCTCGTGATGCCCCGCCCGTTCCACGACTGCGGCGACGAGCCGGCCCGCTGGCTGTACGTCGCCGAGGACGTCCCCGACCCGTTGCCGCCGAATGTCCTCACCCCGTTGCTGAACCGCTGGCTCGGCGAACTCCGCCCCGAACGCGAGCACCGCGAACTGCTCAGAAGTGTCCGTGCGCAGCTCGCCGCGGACCCGCCCGCATGGGAGCCGGCACGTCGGGAACTCCTCACGGGCGGCCTCACCAGCGGCGGCACCGCAGCACCCCAGGCGCACCAGTTCGCTCTCACCACGGACTGGCTGGCCCGGCGGATCCTCGACCTCGGCCCGTATCCGTACGACGCGGGATCCCTGCACTTCCGGGCGATGCCCCGCGGCCCCAAGGACAAGGGCGCCGAGCTCGTCTCGCAGCCACTGCCGTACGAGCCGGGCAAGCCTGCGGGCACCTGGTGGTTCTCGGTGGTCCTCAACCTCACCCTGCACACCGTGCCGTTCGACCCGCTGCCCCGCTTCCATCTGCACTGGTCGATCCGGCGCTGGGCGACCCGCGTGGGCGCCAAGTCCGGCCGCCTGCACCTGCCGTACGGCAGCCGCACGACCGTACTGCTGCGCCCGCGCGTTCCCGTCCTGCCCGGCGTCCCGCTCAGCGAGCGGTTCGCCGTCGCACAGTTGGAGCGGCGCTTCGACAAGGAGAAGGAAGCCTTCGCGGACGGCTGGGCGGACGGTGGCCCCGCGCGGCTGCTCGCGGACATCGCCTTCGGTGAGCCGTTCCCGGACGCGGACGCGATCCTCACCGACCCCGAGGACTGGCTGCGACGTGACGCCCGCGCCGGGATCGTGTACCGCACGGCCATGGGCTCCCACGCAGTGAAGGCCGGCCTGATGCCGAACCAGTGCTCCCAGCTCACCGAGTGGGCCCAGCAGGCCATCCCCGAGCAACTGCGGCCCGCCCCCCGGCTCACACACACCGCGCTCGCCGGTGCGAAACCCCTCAACGCCCCGCCCGGGAGCGTCAAGAAGGAAGAGAAGGAGCAGGAGGCGGCACGGCGAACGGCCGAGCGCCGGGCCGCCGTCGCCCACGCCGTCGCTGCCCTCGGTGATCACCTGCCGGACGGCCTTCCGATCCTTGAGGCCCGGCTGCTGTGGCAGACCGCCGAGATGCGCTCGACGGCTGTGGCGGCACTCGTTGAGAGGCTCGGTCTCAAGGGTGATGGCGGCATGCCCACCGAGGACGCCCACCGGGAGGCTACGCCCGAGACCCCGGTCGTGCTGGAGTGGCAGGCCCCCGAACTCACCGTACGGCTGCGCTGCTACCGGCCCGTCCGGGACGGTGCCGACAGCGCTGACGAGACCGTCGCGCTCACCGACGGTCTCGTCATCCCGGAGCGAACCCGACCCACCAGGGAGATCGTCACGGCGGCTGTGCACACGCGCCGGACCGAAACCGCCGAATGGCTGCGCCGGGACCGCACCGGCGGAAGGCCGACTCTGGCGCTCGTGGAGATCGACCGCCCAGAGGACTTCGCGACCCGTGACCACGACCCCAAGTTCGCTCTCCGGCTCGGCTGCGCGGACGCCGGCTTCGTGACTCAATTCATGGCTGTCCCCAAACAGGTCAAGGGCTACAACACGGTCGGCAACCAGCACCACCGCGCCCTGATGGCCTGGGACGACGGCCTGCGCCAGCTCGGCGCGCGGGTCCACCCCGAGCACGGTCTGGAGGAGGGCCTGCCCGAGGGGATGCGGTACGCGGCCGTGTGGATGGTGCGCAAGAACCGCACCACTCGCACCCGTTGGGCAGCCGACGTCCCGGTGGCGGTACTGGTCACCCCGCACGCCCAGGGCAGCGGTCTGGCCCGGGTGCAGGGCTGGGACCCGGACGCGGACGACGGCGCCGGTGCCTGGGTGCCGTACCCGGCGATGCTGTTGAAGCTGACCCGCCTGGCCGAGGTCCGGCCCCTGGTCCCGGCACCGCGCGGAGCCGAGGACGCACAGCAGGCCGGAGGGAAGCGGCGCAGTTGGCGTGCGGACCGCGAGGAGCAGCGACGCATGGCCGAGGAGTGGCTGCAGAAGGTACGGGCCTCACTGCGCCGGGAGCCGACGCTGCTGTTCGTGGACGCGCAGAACGCCCGCTCGCACTGGACCTGGCTCCAGGACGGCCGAACGGCGCCCGACCGGATCCGCGACGGGCACGCAGAGGCGCGCCGCTTGGACGCCGATCTGCGGCTGCTGCGGGTGCGGTCGTCGACGAACCGTGAGACACCCCAGTGGTGGGGCGTCAACCCGAAGGAAGGAGCCAACGGGATGCCCTCCCACCTGTGGCTGCCCGAGGGCGACGGCTCGGGCAGGGTCTTCTACTCCACCACTCCCAAGCCGGTGCAGTTCAAGAGTTCGGCTGTCGAGGCCGACAAGCTGGCCCCGCGCCCGATCCGGATGGGCAAGCGCAAGGGACAGCCGACCATCGACACGGGCGAGGTCGGCTGGATGCCCGCGCTCCTCGAAGTCGCCGTCCTCGGCTGCCACGAGGAGGACGGCGACGACCCCCAGGCGCTGGCCCTCACCGCCCACCTGCTGCGCCAGCCCCCGGACTACCCCGAGGCGCTCGCCCTGCCTCTGCCCCTTCACCTGGCGGGTCTCGGCCAGCAGTACGTGTTGCCGACGCGCGGGCAGGAGGAGGCTCCCGAGGGCGACGACGTGGCTCCGGCCGCAGATCCGGATCCGGCGAAGTACCCGGCACCTGGACTGGAGGAGGAACCCGAGGCGCGGGAACGCGGCGGTGATGACGAGCAGCTGCTCCTCTTCGAGGAGTCGCTCCAGGAATGAATGGGCCGCCGAAGGCCCCCGGTACACGACGTACGATTGAATTCATTGTTGACGACGTCAACGAATTCATGCATTGATGGGTCGATCGATCTTGTGTACGGTTGCCCGTATGACGGACACCCCCGCCCCACCGGCCGGTCCGCTGGTCACCGGCTCCGAGATCGCCCGGCTGGCGGGCGTCACCCGCGCCGCCGTCTCGAACTGGCGGCGACGCTACGACGACTTCCCGGCGCCCGCCGGTGGCGGTGTCAACAGTCCACTGTTCGACCTGACCGAGGTGCAGACCTGGCTGGACAGGCAGCGCAAGGGGCAGGACGTCTCGGTGGACGTGCAGCTGTGGCAGGCGCTGCGTGGAGTCTACGGCGACGACATGGTCGGCGGGCTCGCGGATACCGCCGGTCTCCTCGCCGAGGGGAAGGCGCCCGCGGGGCTTCCGGCTGACGTCGTCGGGCTCGCGTGTGAGCTGGCGGAGAGCAATGGCGCGGCCGAGGTGGTGAGCGCCCTCGCGGAGCGATTCACCGACTCTGTACGGCGGGCCGGATCGGACCAGGTCACCTCGCCGCGCATCGTCCGTGCCGTACGCCACTTCGTCGGCGAGGTGGCCTCCGACGCGACCCTGTTCGACCCGGCCTGCGGCATCGGCACGCTGCTGTTGGCTGTCGGCCCCGAGCGCGGGCCCACGCGCCGGGGGCAGGAGTCCGACGCCCGCAGTGCCCGGTTCGCGCAACTGCGGGCCGACCTCACCGGAGGTACCGGTGTGGCCGTCGCCACGGGAGACTCACTGCGCGACGACCGATGGGCGGAGCTGAGGGCCGATCTGGTCGTCTGCGATCCGCCGGTCAGCGAGCCCGACTGGGGGCGCGAGAACCTGCTGCTCGACTCGCGCTGGGAGTTCGGCATCCCGTCGCGCGCCGAAGGTGAACTCGCCTGGCTGCAGCACGCCTACGCGCACACCGCGCCCGGCGGTCGCGTTCTCATGGTCATGCCCGCCTCGGTGGCCTATCGCAAGGCGGGCCGCCGCATCCGCGCAGAGCTCGTACGACGGGGCATCCTCACCCAGGTCACAGCTCTTCCGTCTGGCACGGCGGCCTCGCACGCACTCCCGGTCCATCTCTGGCACCTGCGCCGCCCGCGGGCCCTGGGTGATGCCGTCACCGTCGTTCGCATGGTCGATCTGACGGCGGGTGATCCGGATGGCTCCCTGGAACCGGCCCCTGGCCAGCTGGCGGAGCTTTCCCTGATCGATCTGCTCGACGAAACCGTGGATCTCACGCCCGGCCGCCATGTCGAGGAGTCGCATCGCGACTACGCGGTTGAATACGACTCCCTGCGAAGGGAGTTGACGGATCAGGTGCGGCTGCTGGCGGAGCTGCTGCCGGCCCTGGCCGCGGGGGACGGCCCCAGTTCCCTGGACGGACCTACCGTCAGCGTCGCCGACCTCGCCCGCGCCGGGCTCGTCGAGTACGGAGATCCGGAACCGGTCTCGGTCAGCGACCAACTCGACACCGACTACCTCCAGGGCTTCCTGCGCAGCGCGGCCAACACCCGGCGTTCTACGAGCGCCAGCGGCACCTTCCGCCTCGACGGAAAGGGCGCCCGCATCCCACAGATGGCCATCACCGATCAACGCCGGTACGGGGCGGCCTTCCGCGCACTCCAGGAGTTCGAGGAGCGAGCGCGGAGGGTGGTGGAGCTGAGCCGGGACGCGGCGAGCTTGGCAAGAGACGGTCTGGGTAACGGAGCGCTCGAACCCGAGAACTGACAGATCGCCACATCACTTGCCTGGTACGTCAGTTCATCTGCGGCACGAACGAACTGGCGGTTCCACTCCACGAAACCGCCAACGCCTCCCGTGCCCGTGTGCATGCCACGAACAGCAGGCACCGCTCCCGCAGCAGATCCGAGTCGTGCTGCAGTACGTCCACCGAGACAGGCGTCACCTCACGGGCGAACGGCACCGCGCCCGCCGTCACCCCCAGCACGGCGACGCAGCGGAACTCCAGCCCCTTCATGGTGTGCATGGTGGCGAGCCGCACTCCCTCCACGGCCGGTCCCGGGTTGTCCCTGACCCGGACCACCGGCACTTTGGCCGCGGCCAGCTTGTCGTACGCCTTGTCCAGCAGCACGTTGAAACGGGCGCACACGCCGATCTCCGAAGGGCGGATGCCCTGGGCTATCCAGCCCTCGACACGCTCGACGAGGGCCGCGACCTCCACCTGTTCGGAGCCGTACCCGTCGGTGTGGGGGGTTCTGCCGTGCAGCAGGGAACGGTAACCGGCCAGGCTGTCGCTGCCCTCACCGCCCAGATCGTCGACCGACACCGGGCTGAGGATGCCGGTCGACCAGACGAGGATCTCCTCCGTGGAGCGGTAGTTGATGCGCAGACGTTGGGTGCGGCCGGCCACCGAGATACCCAGGGAGCCGAGCGAAACCTTCGAGTCGTAGATGCGCTGGTGCGGATCGCCCGTGATGAACAGGTCGTCGCTTCCGGGAGCCACCGCACCGCGCAGGACGCGCCACTGGGCGGGGTGCAGGTCCTGGGCCTCGTCGACCACGACGTGGTCGTGCGTGGGCGCCGAACCGGCCAGGAGGTCGGCCGCATGCGCGCACACTTTCAGGTGCGTGGTGGCTTTCTGGGTACGCAGCATCGACTCGAACAGCTCGATGGCGGACCACAGTTGGTCGCGTCGCGCCGCCGGCAGGGCGCTCCCGCGACCGCGCCGCAAGGCGGTGCGGTAGGCGTCGGAGGTACGCAGATCCTGAGCGAGGATGACGTGCCGGTACTCCTGAGCCAGGAACTGCTCCGACCACGGCAGCCCCAGCTGTTTGACGACCCGCTGCCACAGCTGTCGTTCCTCCCGATCATGCATGGGGGAGGGGGACCTGCCGTCGAGGCGGGTCACGACACCGTGCGCGTACGCGTTGACCGTCGTCACGTCGACGCGGCTGAGCAGCGCGTCATCGCCGTCCAGGAGCACAGACAGGTTCTCGCGCAGCGAGGCAGCTAGAGCGTTCGTGTACGTGGTGAGCAGAACCCGGGTGTCGGGAGAGCGCGTGAGGAGGTGCTTGACGCGGTGCAGGGCCGCGACCGTCTTGCCGGTGCCCGGACCGCCCGTGATCTGGACCGGCCCGCCGTATGACACGCGATAGGCGACCCGTCGCTGTGAGGGGTGAAGGAACACGCGCCAGGCCGTAAACGGCTTCTCCAGGATGTCAGCCAGCTCTTCGGGACCGGTGACCAGAGTGATGCGGCTCGTGGTGTTGGCGATGACGACGGCCAGGCTCTCGTCCGGGTCGGGACCCGCATCGACCGGACGGCGTACGGCAACGACGTCCCGGTACACATCGTCGGGGCTGAACCCCTCGGCGAGGTACTGCAGGACCTCGCACTGGTCCTCCGGCAGGAGTGTCTCGAACGCCTGGAGCTGTGCCTTGTCGACGATGGTCCGCACCGCCCGCAACACCTGCGTGTCGATGCCGAGTTCACGCAGCACGGTGTCCGAGTACCTCGCGAAGAGCAGGGAGTCGGCGGCCGCGGCGGCCTTCTCCAGAGCCGGGGTCAACTGCTCGATGGCGACCACGTTGCGGACTTCGAGCGCCCGTGTCGCGGAGTTCGTCGTGTACAGCCGCTTGGCCGCCCAGGTGTACGCGTCGTCGTGCCGAACGACGTTGACGAGCAGGAACACATCACTGCCGTCGTCCGGTGCGAGAACGACACCGCGCCAGAAGTCGTTGATGCGGATGGTCCGCATGCGTGTGTCCTGCGCGTTCTGCACGGACTCCAGATGGAGGCCCTTGTCCGCCTGCAGTTCGGGCACGGTGAGCAGCTGGAACTTCTGCATCGCCTTGCGGACGCCGGCCTTGACGGGCTTCTCCAGGACGTCGTAGCTCTCCCAGAAACTGTTGGCGAACGCGAGCTGCGGCACGAGGTGAACTCCCCACCCTGGACGGACACTCCGCAGTCGATCATACGCGCGGGGTGTTCGCCAGCCGCTGGGCCACCTCCTCGATGTCCGTGAGCAGTCCGGGGGGTTCCTGGTCCAGGTCGAGGGCGTGCTGATGGATGACGATGCCCGAGTGGCGCACTTGGTGGGCGGCGTGCGGAGCATTGCCCTTCGCATACACCAGGTGCCCTTCGCGCAGGTTGAGGGCCGTGCAGTACGCCAGCATCTGGTACAGGTCGGCGTCGGGATAACCGCCCGGTCGCTCGGCCTTGTACTTGGCGTCCGCCACCGCGCACGGGGTGCCGTCCGGCCCGTACAGTACGAAGTCCGGCTTCATGCGGATCGCGGCGGCCTCGTCGAGGTAGTGGGAGTCCTGGAGGCGGGCGGTGTGGCCGGCTGAACCCCGGCCCCGGCCCTGGAAGGTGTCCCGTAGGGCGGTTGTCACGAAGTCCTCGAAGAGCTTGTTCATGTCGAAGAGGAAACCGTCGATGCGCAGATCGCCGGGACCGTGCTCGGCGGAGGCGCCGTCCAGAACGACGCGCGAGAGACGCAGGGCCTGGTGGTAACGGGAGTTGAGGCGTGTGGGACGCCAGTCGGGGATCGGCTGTCCGCGCACGATCGCCGTGACGTCGGTCAGGCGCGCGCGCTGGTGCAGCAGCCTGCGGCGTACGTCGCGCGGTATGCCTTGCAGGCGTAGGAGACGTTCGACGGCCGCACGGAGGATGCGGTTCTCCGCGATGTCGGTGGTGAACTCGTCGTACGCTACTTCGATCGGCAGCATCGCCCCGAAGCGCCGCCGTATCTGTTCGGCCTCCCTGATCCGGCCGCGGACGACGAGCGCGGATTCCTCAGTCGCCCGATAGCCCTGCAACAGGCCTTGTCGCAGTGCCCGGTCCACTTGCCGTTCCACAGCGTGCGCGAGCGCAGGCAGCAGATCGCGGTGCTCGGCGACCTCGACCTCGCCGTCTCGCCAACTCTTCCTCGGATCAAGGCTGTAGCCGAGCAGGAAGAAGAGCCGGACGATGGGCACCTTGGGTGTGATGCGTACGGTAACTGGTTCGCCGCCGCCCGGTGCCGTGACGGCCACGGCCCCGACCTTGCTGCCGGCTCTCAGTGACCAGTGGCCGGGCGTGTACGGGTCGGGGGTCGCGTCCACGATGTCGGAAGCGGCGAGGGCACGGCCGACGGCATCCGGCAGGACGAGACGGCTCGCCGGCGCGTGCTCGACCAGTTCGACGGACTGCACGACGTCTACTGCGGACGTCACCCCAGCGACTCCCGTAGTGCGGCCAGCCCGTACCGCTTCTCGATGTCCACGCCTTCCCCGTAGTGATGCTCCTCCATCAGGGGCAGGATTTTTGTCCGCCAGGTCCGCTCCACTCCGCCCTCCCGGTACACGCCCTTCTTCATCAGGTACGAGGGCCCGATACGGAAATCGGGATCGTCGATACGGGAGTTCAGCGCCTCGAGCAGGTCGGCGGGCTCGGCTCCCTTGCCCTCCTTGGCCAGCCAGCGCCGCAGCAGACCGCGTGTCGGCTCAGTACGCGGCGACAGTTCGACGAAGGCGAAGCGGCGGCGCATCGCCGCGTCCACGAGGGCGATGGACCGGTCGGCGGTGTTCATCGTGCCGATGACGAACAGATTCGGCGGCAGCGCGAAGTCGTCGCCGGAGTAGGTCAGCCGAACCGACTTGTTGCGGTACTCCAGCAGGAAGTACAGCTCGCCGAAGACCTTCGCCAGGTTGGCCCGGTTGATCTCGTCGATGATCAGAAAGTGCGGAATGTGGCGGTTTCCCTCGCGAGAGGCCAAGTCGGCGAGTTCGCGCAGCGGGCCCGCGGTGAGCCGGAAGGCGACCTCTCTGGTCTGCGGGTCCTCCTGGGGCCGGAAGCCCTCGAAGAAGTCCTCGTAGGCGTACGACGGGTGGAACTGCACGAGCTTGACCTGCTCGGGCCCGCCGCCGAGGAACTCGGCGAGCTTCAGCGCCAGGTATGTCTTGCCGGTGCCGGGCGGTCCGTAGAGCACCAACTGGCGGTCATCGGCCAGTAGATCGCGTACTTCACGCAGCCACGCCGTGTCGTGCACGAGGAGTTCGGCCGCCAGTTCATCCGTGGGGCCAGGCAGCTCGGGCTCACGGCGGGCGATGATCGCCGGGATCTCCACGCTCGGGTCCCGCTCTATGGCCTGGGCTTCCTGCGCGAGTTCCTCGTCGCTCCGTCCGAGTCCCTCGACGAGCGCCAGCACGGAGGTCAGGTCGACGACGTCGTGTTGCACGGACAGCTTCTGCTGGAGCGCCTCCGGCAACTCGTCGTACGGAATACCAGCGGACCGCCACTCGGCCTTCCGCCGCAGATTCGACAGCCCTCCCTCGGACTCGACCTGCTCCGCGTCTCCCGTGAGCGTTCCGATGTACAGCTGTCCGTCCGAGATCGTGCAGACGGTGTCGCCCTGCCGCATCTGGGTCAGGAAGTAGTGCAGTTCGTCGGCCATCGCCTGCTTCTGGCTGTACGAGGTGGTGGCGTCGTATCCCTCCTGTACGTACCGCCGCAGGACGCTCTTGGTCGGCGCGTCCTCGTCCACCCGAGGCAGGTGCGTGGCCGCGAGAGTCACCCAGTCCTCGGTTACCCACAGCCGCTTGACCAGATCGCGCCCCGAGACGTTCGAGCCCCGCACCAGCCAGGCCTTGTGAGGGGTGCGCCACGAGGCGCCGAGGTAGTCGACGAGGGGGAAGCCCTCTTCCGTGCGCCACTCCGAGAGGCCGTCGGAGCTACGCCCGGTCACCACCGATGCCGCTGCGGACGGGGAGTTGCATTCGATGTCCCGGGTCGTCTCCCAATATCCCGGCCACTGGTCCGACGCCGTCCCGATACCGCCGTCCGCCAGCAGCCGTTCCCGCTGCGCCGACGGATGAGGCCCGATGCCGGGCATTGTCTCCGCCCGCACGGGTGAGCCGGCGAAGACCAGGAACTTCAGGCTTCCGTTCATCCCTTTCTCGGGCAGGACACGGCCCCGGGCCTGCGGTCCTCCATTGGGCAGACGCAGTAGGAACTCCGGGTACTCGGTGTGCTCGTTAACCATTGCCCCCCGCTCTCTTCGACAGAAGATCCTTGCACTAGTAGGTGCTCGCACTGACAACAGCTCCGAACCGCATGGCTGACCGCCGGCTACAAGCAGGCGGCGTCAGAGATCGTCGGGGAGCAGCCGGAAGGCAGGCTGACCGGTGAGCGGTCGCATCATGCGGAAGTGGCTGTCCGTGGTGAACATGTCCGCCGTCTGGAAGGCCGATGCCAGGGCGACGTTCATTGCGTCGACGAGCCCCACTCCCGCCCCGCCGTCCGCGTCCGCGTACCCCCGCATCACGGCCATGGCGCTCCGAAGGTGTGGCGCGGTGTCGGGGATCTCGAACCGGCGGGCCTCCGCCTGGCCGGCGATGAAGTCGAGTGCGTTCATGGCCGCCGCCGGGCCGATCCGCGAGGTCAGCAGATAGTCGAGCTCGGTGAGCACCATGGAGGACACCACTAAGTGGCCTGTGCGGGCAAGGGCTTCCCGGTGGGCCGCGTGGCGGGGATCCTTGGGTGTGAACAGCCGGTACAGGGCGTTGGTGTCGGCGATTGCGACCGGAATGTCAGTCATCAGCCCCAGCCCCGCCACCCAGGTCTTCGCCCATACCCCGTAGCGTCGCCTCGATCTCCTCGTCGTCAAGCACGGGGCCGCCCAGGTCCGGAAGGTCCAGCTCGCCCATGGGGTCGGTACGGAACGGGTAGGCGGGCCGGCCCGTCAGAGCACCGCGGGGCACGATGTCTCCTATCGGCACTCCGTCCTTGGTGATGGTCACCGTCTCCCCGGCCGCCACGCGGGCCAGGACCCGCGATGTCTGCTGGTTGAGCTCCCTCAGCGGGACCTCCGCGTTGTCACTCATATCTCTACCGTACTACTCGTTCTACATGGCGGCGCGCGCCTGCCTTCCACCTCAGGTCAAGGTGTTGGTGAGGTGCGGACCGATGTAGCCGATGAGGATCCCGTGTTTGAGGCAGGCCCCGTCGTAGTAGTGCAAGCGGGGCGCGATCGTGTTGCCACCGCCTATGCGTAGATGGGCGCCCATGAAGACCTTGCCGTCCGGATGCACGCCGTCGGGAACCGGGAATGTGCGCGTTTTGCGCCAGGCGCCGTTCGTCTTCACTGTCTTCGACTCGTCCCGGACGACCTTGCGGGGTGAGATGACGTGTGACCCCTCTGGCGCGTCGGCGCACCATTGCTTGAAGTCGCAGTTCGCCTTTCCGGCCGAGGCCGAGTCGGCGAAGTCCTGGAGTGCCAGCAGGGCGTCCCAGGCCATGCGGACCCATGACGAGCCGTATGCCTGGTCGTCGAGCTCCAGGGTGTTCTTGCGACGTCCGGTGAAGTGCACGCGCGGCATGGCATCGATCCGGTCCAGAATCTCGGCGAAGGACGTGGGCGCGTTCGCGGAGAGATCCACCGGCGCGTACGCCTGCTCGGCAGCGCCCAGCTCCAGCAGCCGTTTCTGCAGTTCCCGGACCTGGGTCTTGGCCTTGTGGAGCTCCTTGTACTGCTCGTCGTGGTCGACGACGAGCTGGGTCTCGTTGGTCTCCGCCTGGCGGAGTTCACGCTTGAGGTCGCGGATCTCGTCGGCCCTGACACGCTGCTCGCGCCCCGCCTCTTCAAGGATCTCCAGCAGGACGTCGTTCTCGTCACGCAGCCGCTCCAGTTCGGAACTGCCCACGCCGTCTCTGGCACGCGTCCGCATAACGGGTACGGAGTCCAGTGCGTCGGGCAGCGGCAGACGGGTGGCGAGGCTCTGCGGGAGCTGCGCCAGGATGCGGCGGGCCTGCTGCGGTCTCTCGGTGATCAGGCGTTTGGACATCACACGGTGCCGCTGACCGTCGGCGGGCCAGGCGGGGTCGACTCCGGGCAGGTAGGTGCGGATGCCGCCGTTGTAGACACGGTGGTATTCCAACGCCCGGTTGAGGGCCGACTCGGCGCCCGGCGTGAGGATGTAGAGAATGGCCAGCCCCGCCAGGGGGCGGACAAGAGGGTCGACCGTCCCTTCCAGCCAGGCGTCGAAGTCCACTCCATACGGTGTGCTCGCCATGACGACGGGGAGGCGTCGGTTGGCGTCGCACAGTTCGTCGATGACGGATTCGACGTCCTCGGCCTCGATGACCTGAGGCATTGCGGTCACGTCCGACCGGCCGTCGCGTGCGTCAAGCACGTCGAGCAGGCTCTTGGCCAGCCGGGGTGTCTTGGCGGGTACGGGAATGGCGTCGGGGTCGTCAGGGAGGTGTTCGACGTCTAGTTGCACCCAGGTGGGTTCGTCGGTGATCTGCCGCGTCACCACGGTGGTCTGCCACGTGCCGCCCGGCGCGGTTTCCCGGAGCCGCCAACGGCCGTAGGTGCCGGTCGCGGCGGTGACCGAGTCGTGGTCGAGGGTAACCCCGTGGGCTATCTCGTTGCGGCCCTCGACGAAGGCATCGATGTTGTACGTCTTCGGTGGTTGGCTGAGCCAGCCGCGCAACTGTTTGTCGACCAGTGCCCCGGTCCGCACGTAGTCGGCCTGGCTGGTGACCACCATGCGGTAGCGGCGAGCGTCCATCGTGTGGCTCCTCACGTGCGTGGGGGAGAGCGGTTCGAGACTCAGATTCCGCCTGCGGCCAGGACTCGCAGCAGTTCACTCACGTCCTGGTGCCAGGCCCGCACTTCGGCGGGTGTGGGTGGTAGTTCGTACGTGTGGTGATGGCAGGCGGCGCTGAGGTCGGACCAGACGGCGTACCACTGGCGGGCGACGGAGGGGGTGACGTACCACTGCAGGCAGAGCATCCGGGTGCGACCGCGGCTGCGGGTCATGCGAGGGCTGACCGTCTGCCAGTAGGCGTCGAGGGTCTCGTCGAGAGCCAGACGGAGCAGCATCGCCGCGGCGCGTGCTCGGACACCGGGGGTGAGGGTGGTGTCGCCCGGTGGGTTGAGCAGGTGGTCGGCGGCGGCGACGAGAGCGTTTGTGGAGAGACCACCACGGGGCGCGGAGGACTGGGTGCCATCGGTCACCGGGCCTGCACCGCCTTGGCGAGCCGCTCCGTACGCCTGACCAGATCACGGTGGTCGCCGACAGGCGTGGTCGGGGCCTGGTGGGAGGCCTGGTTCAGCAGCCGGATCAAGTCCCGCGCAGAGGCGCCGTGATCGCGTGCGATCGCGTCCAGTACGTCGGCCGGTCCTGCTCCCTCCATGCCCATCGCGATCGCAGCGAGGCCGGTGAGGGGACCGGGCCGTGTGACCTTCTCCTGAATCCTGCTCTGCGCCAGCCCCGCTTGGTGAAGGGTGCGCCGGGCGGTGCCCTGGTACGCCGCCTCCACGGCGAGGCGGCACATCGACGGCAGCACCCGGTCGGCCACCTCCGGCGGCAGGTGCGGGTCGAGGGCGACGGCCCTCGCCTCGTCCAGCGCCTGGCTCACCGGGTCGCTGACGGGGACGACTTCAACGACGGAGTCGGGCTGCCGGGAGACGGCCATGACCGTGGCTCGCAGGCCGAGGCGGTCGATGGCTTCCCCGAGCCGGGCGTCGTGGGTGAAGACGACGACCTGCCGGTGCTGGGCATACAGATCAAGGACCTTGGCGAGACCGTCCACCTTCTCCGGGTCCATGGACTGCACCGGGTCGTCGATGACCACGAAGCCGAACGGACTGTCCTGGTGGGTGGCGCGCGGGATGAACAGGGAGAGGGCGAGTGAGTGCAGCTCGCCCTGGCTCATGACGCTGAAGGCAGGCGCGTCGGCGGCGTCCACGGAGACGGGAAGACTGACCTGCCGCTGCGGACCGACGCCTGTGAGCCCGATCGCACCCAGCGAGACACTGCTGCGCTCGCACAACAGCCGCCAGATCTGCCCTGACTGGTCGGCGAATGGCTTGAACCGTGCGTCCCGCAACTCGTCGGTGAGTGCGCGCAGCCAGGCACGTACCGCCTTGACCTGGTTGGCGACGGGTTTCGCTGCCTGCGCGGCCTCCGCCTGCCCAAGCCACGTGGACAGCCGTGCCGCTACGGGCTGCCAACGCCCGTCCTGCGCCGCGATGCGGCCGGCGGCGGCGTCGCGCACCTGGAGACAAGCGTCACTGAGGACGGCCGCAGCGCGTTCCGCCCGGTCCGCCAGCTCACGCGGTTCACGTACGGTGCGGCAGGCCGTCAGATCGCGCCAGAGCGCGGCGAGTGAGGCTTCGTCGCCCTGGAGCCAGGCAGGAGGCGACTGCGCCAGGTCGTGCACCTCCCGCACGGAGGCCGCCAGTTCGCGGTGTGCGGTTTCGGCGTCGGCCGCCTCCGCCTGGAGTCTTTCGACCTGCGCGCGCGTCCGCTCCGCCCAGGCGCGATCCAGAAGATCCGTGCTGCCGCAGACAGGGCAGTCGGAGATGCCGGGATGGCGACGGCGGTGTTCCAGCGCGGCCTCAAGCAGCTTGATCAGCTGCCGGGCGTCCTCGGCGGAGCCATGACGGGCCTCGTCGGCCACGGCGGCCGCCGAGCGCAGCCGGGCCACGGCCTTAGTGACCGTCTGGTGGTCCGGACTCTCCATAGTGGCCAGTCGGCGCAGCCGGGACAGGCGTCCCTCGTCCGCGACGCTGTGGCCCTTCAGCAGGGCCCGGACGACGTCGAGGTCGGGGCTCCGGCCGGAGAGGGCGGCCACCGCCTCCGCGGCGCGCGGGTCGTCCACCTCCGACAGCTCCTGAATCACCGTGGCGGTAAGGGCCTTGGCGGCTTTCTCGGTCTCGGCCAGGGTCTTGGCCCGAGCCCGGGCCGCAATGTCGGTGTCGCTGAGGAGTTCGAGGCCGAGGATCCGGGAGATCTCGTCGTGCAGGGTGGTGAGCGGCCCGTTGATGACCGCTCCGAGCTGGGCGTACGGGAGGAACGGCCGGTACAGCGACAGCTGTTCGGCGTCGATCACGTCGTACAGCTCTTCACCGGCGGGCTTTCCGGCTTGTTCGACGACCGTACGGGACTCCTCAAGCCCTTCGCCGTGCCAGACCCGGCGTACGGTCACGGGTTCCTTGGAGCCGTCGCTGCCGGCGTCGAAGCAGAGTTTGACAGCGACCTCGGGCGAGGAGTGCTCGTGGAGGTTGCGCCAGCCCTTCTTCCACACCTGAGTGCGTCCCTGCCAGCGGAAGTTGTCGCCCGTCAGGGCCATTTCCGCGGCCTCGGCGAAGCTCGACTTGCCGGAGCCGTTGCGGCCCGTCACCAGTGTCAGCCCGGGTCCGGGATGCAGCTGGACAGCGGCGCCGGGCCCGATGCCGCGCCAGCCGGCGGCGGTGATGGACCGTATGTACACGGTTCCGCAACGGCCGCTGCTCCGCTCCTGCCAGGCAGGCAGCAGATCGCGCAGCTGTGTCTGTTCCTCCGCGGACAGCCCGGATTCGTGCAGGCGGGCGAGGAGTAGATCACGTAGGGCGGTGTCGCTCATGACTCGGCTTCCTCGGGTGCACTGGATGGTTGCGGCGGGCGTGCCCGAGGTGTCGCCAGGGGACGGAGCGCCGTTGTGGGTACGAGCATGACGTGCATCTGTTAGCACTGTCAACGTACTTATGAAATCCGCGGCGACTGGAGATGTGTACGTATGTTCTAAGGTCTTGCCTGCCGAGCCCGCGTGGGGATCTCCGAGGTGTCAGCGCCTGGAGGTCTCGGCCGCCCGTGTTGCGATTTTCGCATCTCGCTCGTATGGTGAACTCATGGGCGAAACTGTGACGGACCGTGTACGCAAGGTCATGGACGAAGCCTCGGTCAACCAGTCGGCGTTCGCCGAGGGCATCGGGCTGACTTCCGACAAGTTGTCGAAGTCCCTCAGTGGTGTCCGCAGGTTCACGTCTCTCGATCTCGCCCGGATCGCGGAGTACGGCAACATCACGGTCGACTGGCTACTCACTGGCCGTGAGCCGCTGCGCCCCGCCATCGCGGCCCGCACCAGCGCGCCCGCGGTCGGTGAGCACAGCCTCGACAGGCTCAAGGACCTCGTTGAAAGGTTCACCACGGCACACGAGGTGCTCGAGCTCCTGGACCTGTCGCCCGAACTGCCGGAGCTGCCCTCTGTCCGCCCGGATCTCAAACGTTACGTCGACCAGGGCGTGGCTCTCGCCGAGGACGCACTCACCCGACTCGCTGCCGCAGGCGCGCCGGCGATCGGCGGCCTGGACACCGCCGATCTGCTCCATGCTTTGGAGCACACTTTCGGTGTTGACGTGGCGAAGATCGGACTGCCCGACGGAATCGACGGCGCTGCCTGGCAGGCGGACGGATTCCGACTCGTCATGGTCGCGCGAACGAAGGTGCCGACCCGCCAGCGATTCACCCTCGCTCACGAACTCGGGCACATCCTGGCCAGGGACGCCCAGGACCTGCTGACGGAGACTCAACTGTCCCCGGGACGCCAGAAGGACTTGACCGAGGTGCGCGCCAACGTGTTCGCCGCGAATCTCCTGATGCCCCGGAGTGAGATCGACGCAGAGGTGAGGGAAGGCGATCTCACGGACGAGCAACTCACCTCATTGGTCGTGCGCTTCCAGGTGTCTCCCAGCGCTCTCGCGGCACGGCTTGCGCAGTTGGGCGCTATCGCCCCCGGGACGGCCGACAGGCTGCGCGGGCTCACGACGCAGGACTGTCACTGGCTGACCGGACAGAGCGACCTCTTCGAGGCCCGTGCCACGTGGTCGCAGGTCAAGCGATTGCCTTTCCGCCCCGCCCAGTTGCTGTATGAGGCATACCTCGCGGGGGACACCACTCTGCGCCCGCTGGCCGCATACACGGGCATGGACGTCGACAGGATTCGCGAGGCGCTTGAACCCGAACCGGCTCCGCAAGAGGGCGCGTCATCCAGCACCGACGTGGATGAAGGGGACCTGGTCTACCAGCCATGACGCGCCTCTGTTGGTTCCCCGACAACACTGTGCTGTGCAATTTCGCCGCCGTCGACCGTCTGACCCTGCTGGAGAAGGTCCTTGACGGTCGCGGCCGTTGGACGGAGGCCGTCGCGGCCGAGGCCGAGCAGTCGACGCGGCACTGGCCGAAGCTGAGTCAGGTGCCCGCCGGCGGCTGGCTCGGCGAGCCCATCGAGATCGACGACCCCGCCGAGACCGCCCTGGTGGACCGCGTCCGCCGTGTCGTCTTCGCGGGTTCCCCGTCTCGGCCCCTGCAACACCTGGGTGAGGCGGAGACGCTCGTGGTCATCGAGCATCGCAGCGGATTCGCGAGCTCCGTGTGGATCACCGACGACGGCGAAGCGGGCCACTACGCGCGCCGCAAGGGCATCACCGTCAAGGACACCGTCGACATCATGCGCGAAGCCGTCGTGGATGGCCTGGTCATGGCCGATGACGGCCACGGCCTCCTCCTGGGAATGGAACAGGCCGGACGTCACCTGCGAGGTGTTCCGCACAGAGCGGATGATCTGTTGCGCTGAGACCGCGAGGGTATACGTGGCCCGGTGTGCGCGCCCGTGGCGAGCAGGATCTGCCTGACCTTCACCGGTGTACGGACCCACGGTTCGGCGCTCTTCCTGTTGACCTCGGCGACCACGTCTCCCGGCGCCCTGTCCTGAAGTTGGTGTTCAGTCAGGTGCCCTACAAATACGACCAGTCGGGGTTCCTGCCCTCGGTCTTCATACCCGAGTAGGCGTCCGAGGGGAGGAGGGGCGAGTGCGGAGTGGTGCGCTGGTAGTGACCGTCCCACCACGAGGGGGAAAGCCAGCCCCGGGCTGCCCCGAGCGTTGCTGGACGAAACGGCCCTCGTCATGGTGGTCAGCGTAGTACTGAGCCGATCCAGGCCCTCGCCTGCTCAGGCGTGGTGCGGGTGTCGACACCGATGACGTGGATATTGCCCAACAGGCCTTTGGGGCCGCGCACCTTGAGGGTTCGCTGGGCGTGACTGCCCGGCTGGGGATGGACGATGACGGCGAGCGGGGCGTCGGCGGACGCGTAGCCGCTGCTGTAGGTGAGGAGCTGGTGGATGTCGGCCGCGCTCACGCCGTGGCGGTCGTAGCGCTTGTACTTGGCGTCCACCGGCAGCAGCGTGCGATGTGCCGTGTCCTGTCTTGGAAGTCCTGGAAGGCTGAGCAGGAGATCGGGGCGGAAGGTCGAGGCGTTGCCCAGGTCTCCGCGGACCGTGATGCCGACGCTGCTTCCGCCAGACACGGCGTGGCCGCCGTTCGGGCCGACGGCCTCGGTGCCGAGACGGCGGACGACGGCTTCCCAGAGGGCGGGCATGGCGAGCAGGAGACCGTCCGCCTTGGTGCCGTGGTCGGTGAGCAGATCGGTCACGCCTCCGCCGCGCAGCAGCAGGCGGGCCCAGGTGTGAGCGGGCCGGTAGTGGGCGTTCAGGCGTGTGTAGTTAGTACGGTCCAGAGCGCGGAGCGCCGCGGCCGGGGTCAGGGCCTGCGGAAAGGCGCCGGCGGCGCCGTGCAGGGCGCGCGCAAGGTCGGGACTGGCGGTCAGGCCGAGCGCTGCCTTCAGCGCACTCCCCAGAACGCGGTTGTCCCAGATGTCCGCCTCCCGGTCGAAGGTGCGCACGTGCAGCTGGTCCAGTTGCCCGTAGCGGCGGGTGGCCTGGGCGGCGACGTCCAGGCGTCCCCGGAGCACCGGTTCGACACTCCGGCGGCATACGTAGTCCTGGCGCAGCCCCTCCCGCAGCAACCGCTCGCACTCTTCGAGCAGGGCGGCGGCGACCAGGTCGGCGTAACCGTCGGGGCCGGTGGCCCACCGCCTGGCCGTCGCCGGAATGGGCGTGCCGAGGGCGTAGGCGAGCCAGCTCATGAGCTGCTCTCCCGGAATGGCGAACTTGGGTGCGACGACCACGCGGACCCGGTCCAGGACCAGGACTCCGACGGTCGCGTCGGCCTTGAGCCGCCACCCGGTGCGCTCCCGGGTCAGGGTGAGGCAGCCCCGTGCTTGGAGGGCGCGCAGGCGGTCGACGTCCCGGGGAGTGAGCTGACCGGGCTCCAGCGGGGCGGACTCGTACTCGCCGAGCTGGACCTGGGTGCGGTCAGGCATCCGGGCCGGGAACGCCGCTGGTGAACTCGGTCGCCAGCGCGTCCGCCAGGTCCTGCGGAGGCATGAGGAGCGGACGCCCCGTGTCGGCGTCGACCAGGCCGCCGAGGATACGGTGCAGCAGGTCCGCCCGGCCGAGGCAGTAGTCCTCCAGGAGGGGGATCACCTCGTGGTGGAAGGCCGCGGCCAGATCCTCCTCGGTGGCGATCGGCTCACCGTCCCGCAGCAGGTAAGCGTGCCCGATCTGGTGGTCGGCGTCGAGGTGGCGGGCGATGCGGGTGTTGAGGGACTCGAAGAACGCGGCCAGGTCCAGAGGCCCGACGGTCCCGGAAACCGCGTCCGGGTCCGGGTCCACGGGCAGGAACGCGAAGCGGCGGCGAACCGCGGCGTCCAAGTGGCTGATGCTCCGGTCGGCGGTGTTCATCGTGCCGATGACCCGGACGTTCGGCGGTACGGAGAAGCGCCGCTTGCTGACGGGCAGGGCGACCGGCAGGTTCCGCTTGTCGAGTTCGAGGAGCGTGATCAACTCGCCGAAGATCCGCGGCAGGTCACCGCGGTTGATCTCGTCGACGACCAGCAGGAACGTCTGGTCGGGATGGGTGGCGGCCCGGCTGCACAGGCTGTGGAACAGGCCGTCCGTGAGGGCGAGGGTGAGCCCCGGGCCGGTGGCGCTCAGGTCCGGCTTGAAGCCCTCGACGAAGTCCTCGTAGCCGTAGGAAGGATGGAAGGTGACCATGCCGACACGGTCGCCGTGCAGCATCTCGGCCTGCGCCTTGGCACGTTGGCGGACGTCGGCATCGAGCATGTCCGCGCGGCCGTCCAGGGCGAGGGCGGCGCCGAGCGCGAGCCGGGTCTTGCCCGTACCGGGTGGTCCATGCAGGATCACCTGGCCCTTGCGCTCCAGCGCGTCCAGTACGACCTGCACGTCGTCGGGCAGAGCGACTGGCGCGCCAGCCTGTGCCTGGCCCGTACCCGGGATGGAGCCGGAGCCGGAGCCGGCGCTGTGTGCGGTGAACCTGGCGAAGAGAGACGGGTCGACCTTGGCGAAGGTGGACCGCCACCCGTGCTGGGGCTTCGACAGTTTCTGCGCGTGGGAGAGGTCCCAGGCCACCGGCACGACGTGGTGGAACTCCGGCCGGTCCGGGTCGTAGCGGTAGCTCCCGTCGACCCGGCCGGTGGCCAGCACCTCGTCCGTCCCGCGGTTGGCGACGACCCGGTCTCCCGCCTCCAGATCCCGGAAGGCCAGCAGCCGGCGGGCGAGGGTCAGGCTGCCGCCACTGCTGCGCGGCCAGTGCGCGTCCAGGGCCTGCTGTAGTTCGGTGTCGCTCTGGTACTGGCCGAGATCGCCGAGCTCGTCCCACCCGACGCAGATGAACCCGCCGTCCCGGCATTCCTCCCACAGACGGCCGCGCTCGCCGGGGGCGATCTTCCAGATGGAGCGTTGCCGGGGATTGAAGTGCTTGTACAGGAAGCGCATCACCTCCCGTCCCGTCCAGCCCTCGAACTCCTCACGGCTCCGCACGAGTTCTCGCAGTTGTCGGTTCGTGCGCGAGGCGGGGACGCCGGCCTGCGCTTCGCCGCCGAGCAGCGTGATGAACGTCCGCAGATGCTCACCCGCGTAGATCGGCAGGAAGTGCTGCGGGAAGTAGGTCGCCAGGGACTTCGTCACCAACGTCGGCCCATACCGCAGCACTTCGAGGTCGTCCAGAGCCTCGAAGTCTCCTGCCCCGACGGCGTCGAAGGCCCGGACGAACTGTCCGCGCAGTTCCGCCCACGCGTCCTGCGGGTCCATACCCCTCAGCGGAGCGGCCAGCCGCCATTCGCCGGAGTTGTGGTGGTACATGATGTGCTTCGCGGCACTGCCGCCCTTGATGCTGCCCAGGTGGGGAGTGCCGAACTCCATGAGCCGGCAGTACGTCGGCCCCGACCCGGGAGGCGCGCCCTGCCCGAGGGCGTAGCGCTCCAGTGGTAGCTCCGCCCATTCCTCCAACGGAAACTGGGACAGCACCTGCTTGCGCTCGCCCTCGGCAGCCGACTCGGTGTCCGCCACGGCGGCCCGGTCGAACTCGGCCGCCGCTGTGCGGACATCCACCCCGTTTGTCATGGGGGCCATGATGCCGGAGTGCGGCTGGCGTTACCCACGCCGGGCAAGGTTGGTCAACTTCCTGTGTGGAGGGATGCGGCGGGGGTGCTGCAACGACCTATAGAACCCAAGGGCCATGAAGTGGCCCCGGTCGGCTACGGAGGACGCCAGCTGGGGCCGTGCCCGACTGTCAGGCGCGGGCCTGGACGACGAGTGTGCCGATGTGCCCGGCTTTCGGAGCGTCCACCACCGTCGCCTCAGCGGAGGTGAAACCAGCCCGGAGCAGGTGCCGCTCCCACACTGCGGGCTTGTAACTGTACCGGTACGTGAACATGGCCTTGCCCGCGAACCCGCCCTTGTACATGCCCTGCGGCCCGTAGGCGCCAGGGATGGCCGGCGGCTGGGAGAACACGAAGACGCCGCCCGGGACGAGGTGCTTGTGGACGAGGGGGAAGAGGCGGGACGGGGCGGTGAACCAGGCCGCGCCGAAGATGGAGTACACGGCGTCGTACCGCCCCTCGTCGGCGGCGAGCCAATCGAGGATCTCTCCCGGCTCGATCCGCACCCCGAGCGGCGCCCACTTCTCGCCCGCGAGCGTCACCATGCGCGGCGACAGGTCGACCCCGGTGGCCTTGACGCCTTGTTGTGCGAGGTGGGCGAGGGCGCGGCCGGTGCCGCATCCGATCTCCAGCACGGTCTCCGGGCTGCCGAGGAGTTCGGGGCCGGGGCCGTGGCCGGCGTACTGGGTCCAGCAGAACGACGGCTCGGCGTCGTCCTTGAACGCGGACTCGGCGTATGCGTCCCACAGTTCGGTCTCGGCGGCGATGTCGTGCGGCACGGGCACAGCTGTTCCTCTGATCGTCGGGATGCGGGAGCCCCCGCCCTCGGGGAGCCGTGAGGGCGGGGGCGACTGTAGCCGGGGTCAGTGGCTGTCGGGGACCTTGTCGTCGCACGGTGAGCAGTCCGTGCCGTCGATGGCCCACAACTCCTCGTCGATTGCCCAGCCCTGGGAGCGGAGAAAGTCGCCGGTGCGCAGGCACAGGCCGTCGCGGCGGCGCTCGATGAACGGCGCGTGGTGCTTGAACCGGCCGCCGTTGTACAGGCGGCAGATGCCCCACCAGACGGGTGTGTCGAGGATGAGCTGGTGGACGCCGATGTCGACGAGCTTGCCGACGCCCAGGTGGACGTCGGGGTTCTCGATGGAGCCCATGACGTACATGACGGCGTTGCCGAGGATCCGTTCGGCCATGTCGCGGACCATGGTGTGGTCGCGCAGGAGAAGGGAGACCTCGCGGTCCCACAGGCTCATGCCGGAGTCGAACACGTTGACGGTCAACTCGGTGATGTGCGGAGCGACCGCATTGAGGAGTTCCTTGGGGTCCCGCGTGAGCGTCCTGGCGGGCTGTTCGAGTGTGACGGTCATTGACCTGCCCTTCTGGGGTGTCGTTGCCGTGCTGTTTGGTGCAGCCCGCCCCGACTGCTCGACCTGTCCAGGGTTGGGGAGCCGGGGCGGGAGTTCAGGGGTGTCACGAGGCCGGGAGGGTCACCGGCCGTCGAGTTTCTCGTAGTGGTCGCACAGGGCGACCACGGAGCGGGCCAGCTTCATCGACACGGACATGCGCACGGGGCTGCTGCCGCCGACACCCAGCCGGAGCCGCATGCTTGCTTCACGCGCACCGGCCAGGGCGCACTCGCGCGGGATGTCCCCCTTCGGGAACCTGGCGGCCAGGCTCTGGACGGCGGGGATGAGTAGTTCGATCTGGCCGCGCATGGCGATCCGGAACGGCTCCAGGTCCTCGGGGCTGATGGGCTTCGCGTCGAAGGCGAGGATCCGGTCGGCGGTGGAGCGCATGGTGGTGATGTCCGGCGGATCGTCGAGGTCTGCCGCAGCGGGTAGGCGGGCGGCACGGTTCGGCACGTCGACTCCTTCACAGTCGGCCATGCCCGGGGCCGTTCGCGCGGCTGCCGGGTTCCATCGTCTGCCCCGACCGTAGGAAACCCTCCACTGGACAGGCTACGGAATTGCACCGAATTACATGGCAACTTGAGAGTGCTGGTCATGAGCGACATGCGCTCTTGACTACGCGACGCGTGCGCATGATGGTGATGTAAATCGCTGCAACCGACTAGCGCGGGAGACCAGCCACCATGAACATTCAGTTCGTCGGGATCGACCCCGAGACAGACGAGGACGGATGCCCCACAGTCTGGGTGGACACCAGCACGGACGATCTGCTGATCCAGAGCTACCAGGCCGACGACGAGACGACCGCGACATGCGACGCGTTGTCCCCGGCGAGGGCACCGATCCCGTCCGGCGAGACTGTCATCAGGATCCCGGCCCGTATGATCCCGATCATCAGGAAGGCGTGCGATGAGCTCGATCCCGGAGTTCGCTGAACTCCTCGCCGGCACCGGGCAGTCGGCCGCCCATCTGGAGATGAGGGACGCCTACTTCACCAACCCCCGCTTCGAAGCCTGGCAGGACGGCCAGCGCGTCGACTGGGACGACCGGGGTTCCTGGTGGCGTCCCTACCACCAGAACATCGCGGACGCTGTCGCCCGCGGTGTGCACGTGCGGCGCGTCAGGATCGTGTCCGAGCCGGTCACCGACTACATCGCGTGGGAGCACTACCAGACCCGCGCCAACGTGGAAGCCGGCGAGGAGGTGCGCTGGCTCCCCCGGCACCGCGCGTGGGACCTGCTCGTCCCGGGTACCGATCTGTGGATCTTCGACGGACGGCTGATACGCATCCACCACTTCTCCGGCGACGGCGAATGGGTCGGCAAGGAACTCCGCGACGAGCCCAGCACGGTCTCCCAGCACGCGGCCGCATACGAACGGATCTGGGAACGGGCCACCCCCCACGACCAGTACGAGGTCAAGTAACCGTCCATGTCCACATTCCCCACGTCCAGCGTGCAGGAAGCACGCGCGGCTCTCGCGGCAAGGTTGCGGGAGCTGCGCCTGGACGCGGGCATCACCGGCAAGGAACTCGCCCGTCTCGCGGGCTGGTCTGTCGCCAAGTCGTCGAGGATCGAGAACGCTGTCACCGCGCCGGCCGACGCCGACATCCGCGTCTGGTGTGTGGCCTGCGGCGCGCACGACCAGGCGGACGACCTCATCGCGGCCAACCGGCAGGCCGACTCCATGTATCTGCAGTGGAAGCGGCTCCAGCGGACGGGCATGAAGCAGTTGGCGGAGTCCTCGGCCAAGCTGTACGAGCGCACCCGCCAGTTCCGCGTGTACGCCTCCCACGTCGTGCCCGGCTACCTGCAGACCCCGGCCTACGCGACGGCGCTAATGCGCACGATCGCGGGCTTCCGCGGTACCCCGGACGACGTGGCCGACGCGGTCGAGGTCCGCATGCGCCGCGCGCGCGTCATCCAAGAGGGAGGCCACCGGTTCGCGACCCTGGTCGAGGAGAACGTCCTCCATCACCGGGTCGGCGATCAGGACGTGATGGCCGGCCAGCTCGGCAACCTGCTGGCCGCGATGTCTCTGCCGTCCATGTCACTCGGCATCATCCCGGCCGCGGCCGCGCGGGAGGCGGTCATGTGGCCGTTGGAGCAGTTCACGGTGTTCGATGACTCGCGGATCCATGTGGAGTTGCTCGCCGCGAAGGTGACCGTCACGGCGCCGAGCGAACTGGACATGTACTTGCGGGCGTTCGCCCGGCTCACAGAACTGGCCGTGTACGGGGCTGATGCGCGGGCCCTGATCGTGAAGGCCATCGACGCCCTGAGCTGACCCCGGTTCTGGCGGCAGCACGCGGCCCCCAGAATCACGCTCTGGAGGCCGCGGCCGTGGCCCGTGCCCGCCATCTGGGCGGGACTGCGGCGTGCCCCGCGGGTGGGCGCCGACTACGGGCCGCCTGCGGGAGCCGCTACCGGTCGCGTGGACCGTCGCGACCGGTCCGGCAGCGCGGGCAGCGGCACGGGGGCCACGCGAGGGACACCGGCGGGAGCGTGCCCGCGCCGGGGGCGTACGCGGTCGGCTCCGCCACGCCGACCCGGCGCCCGGCGACATCGAGGCGGTAGGTACTGATGGTCATGCGGGACCTGCCCGGTTCGGGAGGCGTCCCGGCGATCACCGCTCGCCCCCCGAGGTGTGGCAGGGGGCCGACGTGTGACAGGGGTGTGGGCAGCGCCGCATCAGCAGGGAACCGACCGCCCCGGGCCGGGGCATGTCGCGCGTCTGACGGCACGCTTCGCGCACCGGGCCGTGGCCGAGGATCGGCACCCTCACCGTGTGCCCGCCGCTCACCGCTCGCCACCGCCGCGGCGGGACGCGGGCGGCAGCGACAGCACATCCGGAACGTGTGGGAAGTGCGGGGCGCAGTCCCGGCACGCGTACACCGTGAAGCCTGGACCGGAGCCCTGGTGCACCTCGGAGACGACGACCGGTGTATCGGTGATCGCACCACAGCGCACACACATACGCACCGGCGCACGCGTCCCACCCGGGACGGTCTCGGGGTGCTCGATCTGCTCGCTCACCGGGCCACCGCCTCAGCGCCGACCACATGCCGGTCGAGGTCGATCCCGAAGTCGGCGGCCATGACCATGACGACACGGCGCTGCCGCTGCCGCGCCCGTTCACACTCCCGCTCAGCGAGAACGACATACGGTCGGACCACGGCCGTCGCCTCACCGGGCAACGGCTCTTCGAGGCCGTACGGCGACCGCCGCACCGGAGGCCACGGCGCAGGCAGGCGGGGCGTCTCTGGCATACGCGCGCAGGTCTGCCCGGCGGGGCGTGTGTCCGCCCTACGCCTGCCGGTACCGGGCGCGAACAGGCCCAGGATCCACAGCACGAAGGCGTGGATAATGCTCACTGTCATCAGCTCCTCAGAGGCTGGTGGCCATGCCCCCGGACGTTCGCCGCGTCGCGGGGGTCCTTACGTTCTGGACGGTACCTCTATCTTGTCTACCTCGTCTAGGACGTCTACAACGTTGCCAATATGCGCAGCATATGGAACGTATCTAACGTCCTAGTCATGGAAATTGATCGCTTCGATCCGACACCCATCTACAAACAGGTGGCGCGAGTTGTCCGCGCCAAGATCGAGTCCGGCGAACTCCGACCGAGGGACCCGATCCCGTCTGAGTCGAAGATGGTCGCCGACTACGGTGTTGCCAGGGACACCGCGCGCCAGGCCGTTGCGCTACTGCGCTCCGAAGGATGGGTAATCACCCTTCCCCAGCGCGGCACGTTCGTTGCCGCGCAGCCGCCCCCCAGCGTGCCTGAGAGCGGCGAGTCCGCTAACTGACGTACGGTGTCCGGCCCGGCGTGCCCAGGCGACTCTGTGCCTGTTCATGGTCACTCCATCGAACGCCGCGAGGCTGCAGCGGGAGGGGAGCCTGGCAGGGGGCCAGGGAGGCATCAGGGACCGTAGGGGAGGTGTTGGCGTAGACCATGAGCGCGACGGAACTCGCCTGGTTCAAGTCCGGTTGCAGCGGCGTCCAGGGCGACACTTGGGTAGAGGTCGCCACCGCCCGCAGAACGGGCCGTCTGCGTACGGGAATCACAAGAATGTGACGCGACCTCACTTCGCGGTCAGGCGTGAGGAGTTGGCGCCGTTCGTGGGGCTCGTGACGGAGGCCTGGGTGGCGCGCGCGGTGGCGTTCAGAAGATCTTGCAGAGCGTCATCGCGCGCATGTCGACCTCGCCCGGCGAGCCGAGGACCGAGTTGCGGCCCACGTAGATGGTGTCCCAGCGCGAGGTTCCAGCTGGGCATGTGCCGGAGCTGAGGAGCAGGCCGCCGGAGAGGTCTGAGCCCAGGGTGCTGATGTCCGGTACGTCCAGGGTGGCTGGCTCGGCGGAGACGCCGGGCTCTCCCTGGTCGCCCTTGGAGCCGCGCTCACCCTGCGGTCCTTGCTCGCCCTGAGATCCCTGAAGTCCCTGGGGCCCTTCCGGTCCCGCCGGGCCCCGAGCGCTGGCGGGACCCGTCGCGACGAAGTAGGCACCAGCCACTGCTCCCGCCGTTCCGGAGAGGATGACGACGGCTGCAGTGGCGGCAACGCTTATCGCAACACGACGGCGGTTCGGTCTCATGTTCTTTCCTTCGGGGCAGCGGCAAAGGTGCTGGTAGCGCTGTACGCCGCGAACACGCGTGCTTGTTCCGTCTTGCGGACCTGGCCCAGCTCGATGGGCCGCAGGCCGTGGGGCCGACCGAGGCGTTTGAGGATGGCGTCGAAGTACGGTACGGGCGTGTGCTCGGAGGAGACCACGAGGGAGGAGAGCAACACCCCGTAGGTGGGCGGGCTGTCAACGGCCACGAGGATCGCTTCTCTGGCTCTGTCGGAGAGGTCCGTCGGCTTGAGCCCGGCGGCAGCGGCGAGCGTGTGCCAGCCCACGCAGACCGGGCGCCGGGCGGCGTCGATTAGTGCGCGCCGAACGGCTACGACCACGGCTGCCTTGGTGGTCCCGAGCTTGCCCCAACGTACGCGGTCCTCCTCGGCGGCCGGAACGGCAGGGCGGCTCTGGGCAGTTGGTGCGGGCTGTCCGCCACGCGCGTACGCACGGTCCAGTGCGGCCCGCCAGGCCGCCTCCACTGTCGGGGTGGTGGCGTCGGGCTTCCAGCCCAACTCGGCGAGCACGTCACCGAAGAAGGGGGCCGGGCCCGGAGGTTGGCCGTCCGCCTTCACCAGTGCCGACAACAACCGTCGTCCGGGAACGTAGGACCTGTCTACCGCGGCCAGCATTCGAACCCGGTCCTGCGCTGACAGTGTGGACGGCGGGACGCCCTGCTTCTTGAGCAGCGTCGTCCACTTGATGATCCCGTGTCCCTTGGCGACGAGTTCCAGATGTTCGCGGAACCGGGCTACGAGTCGTGCCTCATTGAATGCGGATGAGGTATCGGGCTCTGGCGGGTTTACCGGAGGTTGTTGGCGTGCGGGGGCGGACTCTGCGTGGGCGAGGGCATACGCGGTCCTCCGCTCGCGCTCCCAGATCTCCGCCACCTTCGCCTCGGACAGGCCGGTTCTCCATCCGAGTCCGGCGATGACGTCGGCGAAATACGGGGCGGGTGCCTCTGGGGCCAATGCAGGCTTGACGAGTGCCGAGAGCACGGGCTTGCCGTCGGCCCGGGGGTGGTCCACCGCGACGAGGAGGCGGACGCGTTCCTCCGGGGTGATGTCGCCGGGCGCTGCTCCGGCGTGACTGATCAGCGTCTCCCAGTTGATAAGGCCGCGGGCGCGTGCGACGAGGCCGAGCCTGGAGCGGAGGATGCGGATCGTCTCGGCCTCGACCAGGGGAAATGGGGTGGGCGTGGCGGGCGGCTTGGGCGGCAGAGGTTTGGGGCGCAGGTCCGGCCAGCGGGCGTCGGTCTGCTGAGGGAGGGGTGAGGCGCCGTTGGCGCGTATGAGCCAGGCGGGTTCGGAGGGGGTCTCTTCGGTGAGCGGTAGTAGGTGCG
>NZ_JBXVPZ010000046.1:0-35631 GCF_057961495.1 Streptomyces sp. P5F9
GGGCACGGCCCCCACCCGCTGGGGCCTCACCTTCACCGCCCCGGACGCGCAGGGCGTACGCCACCGGTGCGCCGCCGAGTTCACCTGGGGCCTCCTCCAGCGAACGGCGGTCAACGGCTAGCGGCCGCCCCGAGAATCGCCTCGACCACCGCGGCCAGCGAGGACTCCGGATGCAGATCGAGGAAGAGGTTCGGCTCGACGAGTTCCAGCTCCATCACACACGGCTGTCCGTCCGGCCCGTCCACGAGGTCCACGCGCGCGTACAGCAGCTCGGACGCATCCGGTACGGCGGCCAACGCCCGCCCGGCGACGGAGAGTTCGGCCTCGGTCGCGGTCCACGGCTCCAGGTCGGGGTGGGACACCTTGTCGTCGTCGTACGCCGTCCCGCGCGCCAGCACGGCCCCCTTCCGCGAGGCGTGCACGAACCGCCCGCCGAAGAACATCAGCGCCCGCTCCCCGCTGACGTCCACGTTCGTCAGATACGGCTGCACCATCGCGGTGAGCCCCTCCGCATGCATGCGCTCCAGCTGTCGTACGGCGGTCTCGTGCTGGTCGGGTGTGTAGCGGGCGGCGAAGCGGGCGCCCGCGCCGGAGGTCGGCTTGACGACGTACTCGTGGTCGTCGGGGAGGTCGGCCGGGTCGCCGGGGGCGAGATAGCGGGTCGGCACGACGGGCACGCCGGCCGCCGCGAGGTCGCCGAGGTACCGCTTGTCGGTGTTCCACCGCACGACCTGCACCGGGTTCGCGAGCCGCGTCGCCTTCGCGGTCCGCTCGGCCCACGCGACGAACTCGGCAGGCCGCCAGCTGTAGTCCCAGGTGGAGCGGATCAGCACGAGGTCGTACGAACCCCAGTCGGTCCCGGCGTCGTCCCACGGCACCCCGACGGCCTCGGCCCCGGCCGCCCGCAACGCCTCCACCAGCACCGGAAGGTCACGGTCCTTGCTGGGCTTGGGTCCGGGGTCGTAGGTGGCGAGCGCGATCCGGGGCACGGAGCCTCCATCGTCGTACGGAGTGCGGACAGATCCGCAGGTTAACCGGCCGCCCCGCAACCGCGGCAACCGGATTGACCTTCCCCTTTGGTGAAGCCCCAGCATCGGTGGCGGAACCGGGAAGAGGTCGAGGCGCACATGGGCGGTACGGGGAACATGCTGACGATCGGGGCCTTCGCGCGGGCGTGCAGGCTGTCGCCGAAGGCGTTGCGGCTGTACGACGAGCTGGAACTGCTGCGGCCGGCGCGGGTGGATCCCGACAGCGGATACCGGTACTACGCGGTGGCACAGCTGGAGCGGGCGCGGCTGGTCGCGTGGCTGCGGCGGCTGGGCATGCCGCTGGCCGGGATCCGTGCGGTGTGTGCCCTCGAACCGGCCGCCGCCGCCCGCGAGATCCGTGCCTTCTGGGCAGGGGTCGAGGCGGAGACGGCGGTGCGGCGGGATCTCGCCGGGTTCCTCGTCGACCATCTCGCGGCCGGACCGGCCGTACCGGGAAAGGACACCACCATGCTGGAACTGCGTTACGCCGCCCACTCGGACCGCGGCCGGGTCCGCCCCTCCAACCAGGACACCGCGTACGCGGGCACGCGGCTGCTCGCGGTCGCCGACGGGTTCGGCCCGGCGGGCGCGCCCGCGAGCGGCGCGGCGGTGGAGGCGCTGCGATTCCTGGACACGGAAGAAGTGCCGGCGGGCAATGTGCTCAACCTGCTGGAGGAGGCGGTACGGGGCGCCACCGACGCTGTCCGTGACGTGGCCGATCCCGCCGAGAACGGCACGACCCTGACCGCGCTGCTGTGGACGGGCTCGAAGCTGGCGCTCGTGCACATCGGGGACTCGCGCGCGTATCTGCTGCGCGACGGCGGGCTGTTCCGGATCACGCACGACCACTCGGTCGTCCAGTCGCTGATCGACGAGGGCCGGCTGACGCCGGAGGAGGCCGGCTCCCACCCTCAACGCGCCATGCTGCTCAAGGCGTTGACGATCGGCACCCCCGACCTGAAGCTCCACGACACCCGCCGCGGCGACCGCTACCTCCTGTGCTCGGACGGCCTGACCGCGGTCGTCCCGGAGCACCGGATCCGCGAACTCCTCACCGCGCACCCGGAACCGGAGGCGGCGGTACGGGCCCTGGTCGACGCGGCGAACGAGGCCGGGGGTCCGGACAACGTCAGCTGTGTGGTGGCGGACGTGGTGTAGGAACGGGGGTGTCCCCGGCACCTGGGGACCGTTGCCCCGACGGCTAAGGAGTGCGCCGCGTGTCCACCCTCTTCCCGGCCCTGACCAACCCGGGCGAGCAGCCCGCTCTCCGGTTCGGTGACCGGTCCCTGACCTACGCGGAGCTGGGCGCGGCGGCGGACGCCCTCGCGGCCCGGTGCGCGGGCACCGGCCGGGTCGCCGTCTGGGCCACCCTCTCGCTGGAGACGGCCGTCGCCGTGATCGCCGTACTGCGGGCGGGAGCCGCGGCCGTCCCCCTCAACCCGAAGTCGGGCGAGAAGGAACTCGGCCACATCCTCTCCGACAGCACCCCGACCCTGATCCTGGCCGCACCGGGCGACGAACTCCCCTCTCAGCTACGGCACTTGGAGCGTGTCGACGTCGAGGTGCGGGGCGTCGGGGACGCCGGGGGCGACGGTCCGGACGTCTCCCCCGGCGACGAGGACCCCGCCCTCGTCGTCTACACCTCCGGCACCACCGGCCCGCCCAAGGGTGCCGTCATCCCGCGCCGGGCGATCGCCGCGACACTGGACGCGCTCGCCGACGCCTGGCAGTGGACCGGCGACGACGTCCTCGTGCACGGGCTGCCCTTGTTCCATGTGCACGGGCTGGTGCTGGGCATCCTGGGCCCGCTGCGGCGCGGCGGCTCGGTGCGGCACCTCGGCCGGTTCAGCACGGAGGGCGTGGCACGGGAGTTGAACGACGGCGCGACGATGCTGTTCGGCGTCCCGACGATGTACCACCGCATCGCCGAGACCCTCCCCGACGACCCCGGACTCGCCAAGTCCCTCGGCCGCGCACGCCTGTTGGTCTCCGGCTCGGCCGCGCTCCCGGTCCACGACCACGAACGCATCACGTCGGCGACCGGCCGCCGCGTGATCGAACGCTACGGCATGACGGAGACCCTCATGAACACGAGTGTCCGTGCGGACGGCGAGCCGCGCGCCGGAACCGTCGGAGTCCCGCTGCCCGGCGTGGAGTTGCGGCTCGTCGAGGAGGACGGCACGCCTCTCCCCCTGTACGACGGCGAGAGCGTGGGCGAGATCCAGGTGCGCGGCCCGAACCTCTTCACCGAGTACCTCAACCGGCCCGACGCGACCGCCGCCGCCTTCACCGCCGACGGCTGGTTCCGCACCGGCGACATGGCCGTGCGCGACCCCGACGGCTACGTCAGGATCGTCGGCCGCAAGGCCACCGACCTGATCAAGAGCGGGGGTTACAAGATCGGCGCGGGCGAGATCGAGAACGCCCTCCTCGAACACCCCGGGGTCCGCGAGGCCGCCGTCACCGGCGAACCGGACCCCGACCTGGGCGAGCGGGTCGTGGCCTGGATCGTGCCGACGGACCCCCAATCCCCGCCGGAGCTGGCCGAGTTGGCCGACCATGTGGCGAGCCGCCTCGCCCCGCACAAGCGTCCCCGCGTCGTCCACCACATCTCCGCGCTCCCCCGCAACGACATGGGGAAGATCCTGAAGCGGGCCTTGACCCGTGACTGACCGCCTGACCGCGCGCGAGACCCTGGCCCTCGTCACGGACGACACCACCTTCACCGAACTCCCCTACCCGGCACGGGAGTCCAAGCCCGACGGCCCCCTCGCCTGGCAGGGCTACGACGCCTCGCGCGCCCGCGCCGCCGACCGCACGGGTGAGTCGGAGTCGGTGATCTGCGGCACGGCGACGGTGTCGGGCACCCAAGCGGTCCTGATCGCCTTCGAGTTCGGCTTCCTGGGCGGCTCGCTCGGCGAACGCACCGGGGACCGTCTTGAAGCGGCGTACACGTACGCCCGTGAACACCGGTTGCCGGTCGTGCCGTTGGTCGCCACCGGGGGCAGCCGGATGCAGGAGGGCATGGTCGCCCTCACCCAACTCCAGCGAGTGGCACGCCAGTCGGCACTCACCCGGGAGGCCGGGCTGCCCCAGATCGCGGTACTGCGCGACCCGACCACGGGCGGCGGCTGGGCCACCCTCGGCGCGGGCGCCGATGTGATCCTGGCCCTGCCCGGCGCCCAGGTCGGCTTCGCGGGCTCCCGCGTCCGCCCCCCGGACGCGGACCCGACGGCGTACACGGCGGAGGCCCAGGTGGCGGCGGGCGCGGCCGACGCGGTCGTAGCACCGGAGCAGTTGAAGGAAACCCTGGGGAGGTGGCTGCGGCTGCTGACCACGCCGTGGGCGGGGCAGGCGCCGGTGCCTGCGGCGCTCGACCGGTCGACTCAGCACACCCTGGCCGGCCCATCGGCGACCGAGCGAGACACGGTGCGGGACTCCGGACCGGCCTGGCACGCCGAGGCCGACCTCCCGGGGACCGGGCGGAACGCCATGCAGGACTCCCGACCCGCCCAGCACACCGACGCCGACCTCCCGGAGACCGGGCGGAACGCCATGCAGGACTCCCGACCCGCCCAGCACACCGACGCCGACCTCCCGGGGAGCGGGCGGGACACAGAGCAGCGCGACCGGTCGGCTCAGCCCACGCCGGCCGGCCCTCCAGTGCCCCCGCGTGGGGCTGTGCAGCGCGTCGCGGCCGGCTTCCCGGGCACCGGCTGGGAGGCCGTGCAGCGCGCCCGGTCGCCCCAACGTCCGCGCGCGGCAAGCTACTTGGATGCCTACTTCACCCACCGGCTCGCGATCAGCGGTGACCGGTGCGGGGGCATCGACGCGGGCATGCTGTGCGGGTTCGGGGAGCGGGAGGGGCGGTCGATCGCGTATGCCGCGCAGGCCGGGACGGCGACCCGGCCGGCCGGGTATCGCACTGCCGCCCGGCTGATCCGGCTCGCGGAACGGCTCGGCATCCCGGTGCTGACGCTGGTGGACACCCCGGGTGCGGCGAACGACGCCGAGGCGGAACGGCAGGGCGCGGGCGCGGCGATCGCCGACCTGTTCGGCGCGGTGGCCTCCGCCCGTACCCCGCTCACCACCCTGCTGATCGGCGAGGGCGGCTCCGGCGGTGCGCTGGCGCTGGCCGCGCCGGGCAACACCTGGGCCACACCGGACAGTTATTTCTCGGTGATCGCCCCGGAACTGGCGGCCGCGATCCTGAAACGGCCGCCGGAGGAGACGGAGTCGACGGCTGACCAACTCCGCATCCGCCCACAGGACTTGGCGGAGTTGGGCGTGATCCGGACGCGGCCGGTGTGAGCGACGGCGCCGTCTCCCCTCCCAAGGAGACGGCGCCGCCCGTCTGAAGTGCCGGACGCCGGCCGGCCTACCGGACTCCCACCGCGCGGACGATCTCCTGCCGCACCGAACCTCCCTGGTCGTCACGCGCGGAGGCCCGCAGCGAGATGTACCGGGTGCCGCTCGGCACGGTCAGCGTCCCGTGCCACGTCGCGCCCGCCCCGTCGAGCCGTACCGACCGCCACGACTTCCCGTCGTCGTACGACACTTGGAGCGTGCCGCCGACGATCGTCCCGGTGTCCGGCGCGCCCACCACGTACGAGGCGCTGATCCCGACCGGTACCCGGCCGCCGCCCCGCACGTCGCCCGTGAGGTCGGTCTCGACGTCGAAGGCGAGGTTGAGGAGGGGCAGGAAGGTCCACCGATCGGCAGGCGTGGCCGCCGAGTTGAAGGTCCACTCGGCGTGACCCTCGGTGGAGAGTTCCCAGCGGTCGGGGTCGAGGGCGGTGTCGGTGACGACCTTGTAGGTGTGTTCGCCGGCGGGCGCGTCCCAGTCGTAGGCGCCGGAGCCGGTCCGCCGGTCGACCAGGGTGCCGTCCCGGTACACCTCGGTGGTCTGGGTCATGCCGCTGTCGGCGCTCCACGCGTCGCCGAACCCGGTGTGGTCGGGCCCGGAGTCGCCCCAGCCCGGGGTGTTGAACTGCAGCTGGTTTCCCGACCGTTGCTGCCCCCACCCGAGCCCGGTGCCGAGCCATGGATGCCACACGGGCTTGAACCAGTCGAGGGTGCGGTGCTCACCGCCCGTGTACCGCACCAGCCCGCTGCGTTCCTCCAGCGTGCCGTCCCCGACTGTCACGGACTCCGACCAGCGCTGCCCGGGACCGGTCGACGCGTAGTCCGTCCGCTCGGCCGGATAGTCGATGCGCTCCCGGAAGCCGAGCCCGATGGGGAAGGCATCGGTGATCGAGTAACGGAACTCGCCGCCGCTCACCGGCTGCACCGCGTGGAACTTCGTGTCCAGGACGGCGAGTTGACGGCGGCTGGGCGCGTAGGTCAGATCGGCGTCCGGGATCGCCCCTTGGTGTCCGGCCGAAAGGTCGTACGTGTAGGGCGTGTTGCGCGTCCCCGTCATGTCGACCGTCTTCGCCGCCCGCAACCGTGCCGCGTCGGCCGCGTTCACCGAGGCGATCTGGAGCGTGCGGTCGGAACCGTCGTCCGCTCCCCACCAGGCGCTGAGCCGCCCGGCCACGTCGTCCGTCACGAACAGCGCCTTGGCGCCCGCGTCTTGGGCGGCCTGCGCGAGCGCGACCGGATCGGTACCGTCGCCATCGTCATCGCCATCGGCGAGGTGGGCGAGCACCGCCCGTCCCCGGACGGCACCGGTGATGGGACCGTCCCCGACATCCACCAACGGCAGCCGACTGTGCCCCTCGATCAGCGTGCCGCCCGACTGCACGACGGCCTCACCGATCCCCTTGACCTCCAACAGGGGCTTGCCGAGCCGCCACACGGTCCGGTACTCGAAGCTGCCCTGTGTGACCCTGTCCGTCGGTGCGGCGAAGACGCTGTCGTACGTCACCGGCACCTGAACGGCGTCGAAGAGATCGGAACCGTTCGCGCTCCGGTCGTACTCCATGACCAACTGCCGTGTCTCCGTGCGCTGTTGAACCTTGGCGCTGATCTCTCTGAGCCGCCGCCCGTCCAGGGTGACCTCGCGATCCCGGTCGAGGGTGATCTGAGGTGCCGCGAGGAGACCGAGCCCGAGCGAGTCGGCACCGTGGCCGCCGCGCACGTCGAGGAAGGAGGTCAGGCTGTAAGTCCCGGGCTGGAGGCGGAGTTTGAGCGTCCCGGAGTCGCCGACAGCCTCCGGGTAGGGGTCGTAGCCCTGCGCCAGCCGCTGCACCACCAGGTCGGCGGCCGTGGCAGCCCCGTCCCGGTCCTTCACGTGGACGGTGAGCGTGTACCGCTCCTCCTCCTTGACCAGCCCGAATGCCGTGTGGGTTACGGGAGTTCCGTCCACGGCGGCGACGATCTGTCCGCTGGTGTTCCCGACCTCGGCCTTCGCACCGTCGCCGGTCACGGTGGTGGAGGCGGTGCCGTGGGCGGGCACGGTGAGGGTGGAGTCGGCGAGGGTGGCGACACCGGCTGGGCCACCTTGGGCCACAAGGCTCAACTGGATGGCACTGTCAGATGAGTTGGCGTAGGTGAGGGTCTTGGTGACCGGCTTGTTCGCGTCGTACGGCCAGCTGTAGAAGCCGAGGTCGGCGCTGCCGGTGGCGGTGACGCGGGCGTCCACGGCATCGGGCACGTTCACCCGTCCCGCCCCCAACTCGTAGACAGACGAGTCGAGTTGCTTCGACGTGGACATCAACGCGTCCTTGATCTCCGCGCCGGTCCAGTCGGGATGTTCCTGGGCGAGCAGCGCGGCCACCCCCGCCACATGCGGCGTCGCCATCGACGTACCGCTCATGGAGGTGTAGTACCCACTGCCGTCCACGAGTTGGGAGCGCGCGGCGAGGATGTCGACGCCGGGTGCGGAGAGGTCGGGCTTGAGCGCGTTGTCGCCGTGGCGCGGCCCGGCGCTGGTGAAGTAGGCGGCCTGGTCGTCCGCGTCGACGGCGCCGACGGTGAGCGCGGAGTCGGCGGCGCCGGGCGAACCGATGGACGAGGGGGTGCCGGTGTTGCCGGCGGCGATGACGAAGAGGGCGCCGGTTTCCTGGGACAGGGTGTTCACGGCCTGCGCCATGGGGTCGGTGCCGTCGCTGGGTTCGGTCGAACCGAGGCTCATGGACACGACTTTGGCGTGCACGTCCCGCGCGGCCCACTCCATCCCGGCGATGATCTGCGACTCGCTCCCGGACCCCTGGTCGCTGAGCACCTTGCCCACGGCGAGGGTGGCGTCCGGGGCAACTCCCTTCTCCTGCCCGTCGGATGCGGCCCCGCTGCCGCCGACGGTGGAGGTGACGTGGGTGCCGTGTCCGTTGCGGTCGGCGACGTCCTCGCCGTCGATGAAGCTCTTGGTGACGGAGACCCGTTGGGCGAGATCGGGGTGGGAAAGGTCAACTCCCGTGTCCAGTACGGCGACTGTGACGCCCTTGCCGGTCAGCCCGGCCTCCCAGGCGTGCGCCGTACCGATCTGCGCGTTGCTCTCGGCCATGTCGGCGGTCACCCGCCCGTCCAGCCAGACCTTCCGCACTCCCTCCTGCCGGGTGAACGCCCGCCAGAACCCGCGCCCCTTGTCCGCGTCGACGGCGGCCCCGCGCACACTCGCGAGCGTCCGCGTCCGCTCGGCACCACGCGGGGTCACGGCCTGCACCCCCTTGTCGTACGTCACGATCAGCGGCAGCTCGTCGGTCGTCCGGTCGGCGAGGCCCTGCCGCAGCAGCTCACTCACGTCGAAGAGGCGGCGGTCGAGAGTTCCCGCCCGTAGATAGGGGAGCGCCTCGTCCGGTACGACGCTGATGTCGCCGTTGGCCGTCTGGGTGCGGACGGCTCCGGTGGCGCCCTGGGGGCGCTCGACGCTCACAGTCTTCCGGCCGCCCGCGAGGTCGGTGACGGTGACTTTGTCGCCGGTGACGAGGGTGACGGTGCGGGTGGGGCTCGCGGTGGGGGTGGTGTTCGTGGCCGGGGTGGCGGTGGCCGCCTGTGCCTGTGCCGCCGGCAGCAGCGCGACCACGAGCCCGGCCGACAGCAGCACCGCCCCGCGTCTGACTGGTCCTCTGCTCATGCACGCCCCTCTTCGTCGAATCGCGGAGTCGTCGAGTGCTGCGAAGAGTGTCGTGTGCCGTGTGGCGCAAGGGAGTTGAATGGGGCTGGCGGATTGACGCCCCGGCGGTTTCCCGCCAACGCGGCGTCACGAGGACGTCCCCCACTGCCCCTTACGCGTTCTTTAAGTCGGGCATTACGGACAAATACCCCCATTTAGCGGCACCCCGCCCGGCCCACCACAAGGCGCGCCCGCTCCCTCGCCCCCGCACGATGCGAAAGAGGCCCGCCACCCGGCGAAGCCCCGGTCCGCGCTCTCGGGAGAACCTGCCATGACCGTCAGTCTGGAGCAGTTGCGACGCTGCCATTTCGCCGTCGACCTGGGTGCCGCCCGTACCCGTGTCTACGTCAAGGGCGCCGGGCTCGTCGTCGACCAGCCGTCCGCCGCCGCCGTGAACACCCGGACCGGCGCGCTCATCGCCGTAGGAGAGTTCGCGGAGAAGATGACGGGCCGTACGCCCGACTACATCCGGGTCGTCCGGCCCGTCTCCGGCGGCACGGTCGTCGACATCGAGATGGCGCAGCGCATGCTGCGGCATCTGATCGGCGACAAGGTCCGCCGCGCGCTGCGCCGCAAGCCCCGGCTGCGGGCCGCCGCCTGCACCCCGCACGACGCCGATCCGCTGGCGCAGCGGGCCGCGATCGAGACGCTGGTCGGGCTCGGGGCGCGCCGGGTGGAGCTGGTCGACACGCTGATCGCCGCCGCCGTCGGCTGCGGGCTGCCCGTCGAGCGGCCCGAGGCGACCATGATCATGGTGTGCGGGGCGGCCGCGACGCAGGTCGCCGTGCTCTCCCTCGGCTCGATCGTCACCGCCGAGCGCATCCCGGTGGGCGGCGAGGCCGTGGACCACGCGATCGTCCAACACCTGCGCCACGAACACGAGTTGATGCTGCCGAGCCAGTCCGTAAGACCGCTCCAGGTCGCCCTGTCCGGCAACGGTCTCACCCCGCACGGCCCGACCACCACCGAGATCCACGGGCGGGACGTGGCGAGCGGCCTCGCGCGTTCCGTACGGGTCGACACCGCGGCCGTACGGGACGCGATCGAGACCCCGCTGACCGCCGTGCTCGACGGGATCGGCCGGGTGCTGCGCAACTGCCCGCCCGACCTGGTGGCCGACCTCGCCGACCGCGGCATCATGATGGTCGGCGGCAGCGCGCTGCTCCCCGGCTTCGACCAGATGCTGCGTACGGCGACCGGGATGCCGGTGCACATCGCCGAGCGGCCGGACGTGTGTGCCGTACAGGGCCTGGGTTACATGCTGGAGGGCAAGATCGAGCCGCTGGTCCTGGACCCGCTGGCCACCGCCTGAGCCCCGGCCCGGCCGAGGTGGACGACGGCGTCCCCGACCTCTCGCGCCTCCTCGAAGCCGTCCTGAGCGTCGGTTCCGAGCTCGAACTGCGCACCACGCTCCAGCACATCGTGGACGGCGCCGCCGAGCTGACCGGCGCGCGGTACGCGGCGCTGGGGACCACGGACCCCGGGCAGGACGGCCTCACCGAGATCCGTACGGGCGGTGCCGAGCCGCCGCCCACCGGGGTGCTCAGCGTGCCGATCCACGTCCACGACGAGATGTTCGGCCACCTCCACCTGGCTGGTAAGCAACACTCCGCCCCCTTCACCGCCGAGGACGAGCAGCTCCTGCACGTGCTCGCGGCCCAGGCCGGTATCGCGATCGGCAACGCCCGCCTGTACGAGACGGCCCGGCAGCGCGAACGCTGGATCGAGGGCGCGGCGGCCGTCACCACCGCGCTGCTCACCGGCGAGACCGCGGCCGACGCGCTGAAGACGGTCGCGGAGGGCGCGCGGGCCCTCGCCGACGCCGCCGCGGGCGTGATCCTCCAGCGCACGGCGGCGGGCGGCATGGAGATCGTCACCGCGTCGACCTCTGAGGACCCGGGCGACATCGTCGGTACGACCATCGAGCCCGGCAGCCCCGTCCTCGTCCAACTCCTGGGCGGTGAACCGGTGTTCATCGACGACTCGGCGACCGACCCGCGCATGACGACGCATGTACGGCACCGGTTCGGCCCCAGCATGATGCTCCCGCTCCAGGCGGACGGCCGTCTCATCGGCACCCTGGCTCTCCCCCGCCGTCCGGGCGACCGCCCCTACACGGCCGTAGAACGCCTGCTGGCAACGCAGTTCGCGTCCCAGGCCGCGCTCGCGCTGGTCCTGGCCGACGCGCAGCACGGCCGGGAACGCCTCGCGGTCTACGAGGACCGCGACCGCATCGCCCGGGACCTGCACGATCTGGTCGTCCAACGCCTGTTCGCCACGGGCATGTTGCTGGAGTCCACGCAGCGCAGAACCGAGGACACGGACCCGGCCCACGAGCTCCTCGGGCGCGCGGTGGACGAACTCCAGTCGACGATCCAGGAGGTCCGTACGGCGATCTTCGCCCTGCAACAACCTCCGGCGGACGCCCCGACGAGCGTACGGGGCAAGGTACTTCGCGAGACGGCCGCCGCCTCCGCCGTCCTGGGCTTCCAGCCCTCGACCCACTTCGAGGGCCCGGTGGACACGGTCGTCCCCGACCAGGTGGCGACCCACCTCCTCGCCGCGCTCCGCCGCGCCCTCACCGCCGCGTCCGGCCGCGTCGACGTGTCCCGCCTGGAGATCACCATCGACACGACGACGCCCCTGCCGGACGGCAGGGACGCCGTAGGACTGAGGGTGTACGACGACGGAGGGACCGGTGACGGCGACGGTGGCGGCACGACGGTCCGGTGGCAGTCGCCCCTGTGAGAGCGGCGCCGGAGGAGTGTCAGTAGAGCAGGAGGCGGGGTGTCAGTAGGGCAGGATCCGCCCCGACGGCGTCCTGCGGTCGATGGTGTCGTCGCGAGGCGTGATGGGCCGGCGACTGACGCGAACGCGGATCTGTCGGTTCATGGCGCCCTCCCGAGGCTCATATCTCCTATGCCCCTCTCCTATGCCCCACACTCGTCCTCGCGACTCCCAACAACATCAAGTCCGTACGGTGAGGCCCATGACGACCACCTTCACGCTGCTGCATCCCGGCGCCATGGGCGCGAAAGTCGGCGGCGAGGCGACCCGTACGGGCACCCGAGTCCTGTACGTCCCGACGGGCCGAGGCCCCGCCAGCCTCCAACGGGCCCGCGAGGCAGGCCTGGAGGCCGCCGAGTCCCTCGAATCCGCCCTGGCCGCAAGCGACTTCGTCCTGTCGGTCTGCCCGCCGCACGCGGCGGAGGACGTGGCGCACGAGGTGCTCGCGCACCCGTTCCGGGGCGTGTACGTCGAGGCCAACGCGATCAGCCCGGACCGTACGAGGCGTATCGCGGCGGCGTGCGCGGAGCGCGATGTACTGATGCTGGACGGCGCGATCGTCGGCGGCCCGCCCGGCCCGGGCAGCACCCCGCGCCTGTACCTGAGCGGCGACGCAGAGCAAGTCGCCCAGGTGGCAAGGGCGTTCAAGGACACCCATGTCACGACCCGCCCTCTGAACGCCGCGCTCGGTGCCGCGTCGGCGCTGAAGATGGCGTACGCGTCGTACCAGAAGTCGGCTCGCGTCCTGGCCGCCGTGTCGCACGCCCTCGCCGCACACCACGGCGTGGCCGCCGAACTCGCCCGCGAGGCAGGCTCGTTGACGTCCAACATCCTCGCCGAGACCGACCAGCTCCCCAGCGTCGCCGCCCGCGCCTGGCGCTGGGCACCGGAGTTGGAGGAGATCGCGGCGACTCTGCGCACGGCGGGGTTGCCGGCCGACATGGCGGAGGGGGCGGCGGCAGTGCTGCGCCGGTGGGCCGGGGACAAGGACAGGTTCGACCTGCCTCTGGAGGAGGTACTGGCCCACCTCCGGACGGAGGGATGACTCAGGGCGCCGTCGTGGGCGCGATGGGACGCAACTCCCGCACGGTCCCGCCGAGTCGGGAACGGAACCCGTCCAGCAGCTCCGGCGATGCGCTGACAACCCAGCGGGTGCCGACGAGGTACTTGCCGCCGTACATCGCGGCGGTGTCGAGCCAGGTCACCTTGTAGCGCTCCTCGGGGAACGTGGTGATCCGGTACTCGCCCTGCTCGGTCCGGCACTGGCCCTCGCGCAACTCCTCCGCCTCGATCCGGATCTCGGCGGTGCAGCCGGTCAGTCCGGCGATCACCTCGACCTTGGCGGGGGCGACGACGCCGGCTTCGGGAGCGACGGTCACGGCGGTCGCGGCGGTCGCGGCCGACTTGCGTTTCTCCTCGGCGACGTCCTCGCCCCCGCCGCAGGCCACGGCCAGCGGGAGCAGGGCGAGCGCGGCACCTCGGCGGAGGCTGGAGGTGTGTCCTCGGCGCGGTGATGACTGCTGTGTCTGGTGGTGGGTCACGACAGGGGGTACGGGGGTGGTGGAGCGGCTGTTCAAGCGGTTCACCGTGCCGGCCCGTCGCCCCGGGACTCAGTTCCGCCGACGCCGCTCCTGCTCGTACGGGCCACGGCGGTCATTGGGCCCGCCACTCCTCCTCCACCGGGTCCCGGTCCCCACGGCCGCTATGTGCTGCCCGCTGGAGACCTTCGCCAGCAGCAGCTTCATGGGGGTCCGCGTACTCGTCGGCGTAGCGCTCGCGCTCCCGAGCCTGCCGGGGACCCGATTCGGACGGGAGTGCCAAGGGTGAAGTCACGGAACTCCCACCTGGCACAACCCCGGTCGCTGACACGCTGGTTGAGGTGATCACTGGTCGAGGTGATCGGATCAGCTCGATGAGCTGCGCTGTCGGGGGGCGGGCGTGACAGTTCGGCAGGCCGTTGGGGGTTCTGGTGCCGCCGCTCGTCGGGCGGGCGGCGAGGGGCCGCGCGCGGTGCCGCGGCATGTCGCGTGCGTGATGGACGGGAACGGGCGGTGGGCGGCTCAGCGGTCGTTGCCGCGTACGTCCGGTCACCGTGCCGCGGAGACGACCGCGATCGACGTCATCGAGGCGGCGCGGGCGGCCGGAGTCGAGTGGCTGAGCATGTACGCGTTCTCCACCGAGAACTGGGGGCGCCCGAGCGCCGAGGTCGATTTCCTCATGCGGCTGGTGCGCCGGGTGGTGCGCAAGCACGCCCCGCTGCTGCACGCGCGGGGCATCCGCTGTCGCTTCCTCGGTGTCACCGATCCCCGTATTCCCCCGGCGCTGGCCCGGGACTTCGCCGACCTGATGACGCTGACCGCCGGCAACCGCGGCCTGACGCTGACCGTCGCCTTCGATCACGGCGGGCGCCGGGACATCGTCGAGGCCGCGCGGTCGCTGATCCGCGACGGCGTGCCGGCCGACGGCGTGACCGAGCAGACCTTCGCCGCCCATCTGCCCTTCCCGGACACCCCCGATGTGGACCTGGTGATCCGTACCTCGGGCGAACAGCGCATCTCCAACTTCATGCTGTGGCAGGTCGCGTACGCCGAGTGGGTGTTCCCGCCGGTGCTGTGGCCCGACTTCCGCGCACCGCACTTCCTGGAGTGCCTGCACGACTACCGGCAGCGCGAACGCCGTTTCGGCGGCGTCGTGCCCATCCCGGACGGCCTCTCACCCACCCCTGACGGCCTCTCGCCCATCCTGAACGGAGAACCTCGATCGTGACCGACACAGGTTCCGGCATCCCCCAACATCCGTGCCCTGCTGGAGACTTGACGCCCGTGTTCGGCCCGGGCTCGCAGTTCGACGAGTCCTTCAACGATCCCCGCTGGGCCCTGGCCGTGGTGCGGGCGACCGTACTGGAGGCCGCGCATCCGCAGATCGGCGCCGCCCTGATCGACAGCTCCACGTTCGTGGCCCACCCCTGGCGCAGGCTGTACAACACCTTCCTGAGCCTGCAGCGCATGTTCGGCGCCGACGACGACGTACGGAACCGGGAGGCGGCGCGGCTCAACCGGCTGCACGCGCGGCTGAACGGGACCGACGCCCACGACCGGCCGTACGACGCGCTGGACCCCGCGGCGCGCGCCTGGGTGGTGGCGACGCTGTTCGAGAGCACCGTCACCATGTTCCGGCTGAGCGGACAGCCCCTGGAACAGCGGGCCATGGAGAGGCTGTACGCCGAATTCCAGGCGTTCCTCGCCGCGTTGGGGGACGAAGCCGGTCAACTGCCCGCCACGCTCCACGAGTTCTGGCGGTACTACGACCGGGTGGTGGAGGAGGAGCTGGAGAACACGGAGGCGATGCGCATCATCCTCTACAAGCTCTTCGACCACCTTCCCGCTCCGCCGCTGCTGAACGGTCTGCCCACCCTGTGGGCGCTCGGCCGCGCGGTCGGCGGTCCGGTCGTCGGAGCCATCACCGTGGCCTCGCTGCCCGAGCCGTTCCGCCGCCGGGCGGGACTGCCCGAACTGCCAGGCGCCCAGACGCTGATGCAGAGCGCCTACCTGACCGTGGGCCTGGCCCGTTTCCTGCCCGACGGCTGGATCCGGGCCGAGAACCTCGCCGACCTGCTGTCGCTCTCCCCCGACAGCGACGACCCCCGCGCGCGGACCGTCCGCGCCCTGCACCAGAAGATGAGGCGAGCCGGAGCCTTCCTCCGGCTCGTCACTCCCTTCGCCCCGGAACCGGGACCCGAGCCCACCGCACCCGGAGGGATGCGGCGCGACGCGGAGGAGTTCTTCCGGGAGGTGCTGGACCAGACCGGCGACGGCTGCCTGGACTGGCCGGACCTCGCCGCCATGGCCCGCGAGCTGTCCACCCGCCTCGACCTCGACGAGCCCGAGGAGACCAGGCTCTACAACGCCTACGCCGACTGGTGGCGGGAACTCCAGAGCGCCCTCGACACCGACGGCGACGGCCGCGTCAGCGCCCAGGAGTACGCCGCGGCCGCCCCCTCCCTGGCCGGACCCGCGCTGATCAGGGTGGCGGAGGTCCTCTTCGACGTCACCGACAAGGACGGCGACCAGCGCATCGACGCGGACGAGTACCGGGCCCTGTTCCGGACGGCGTTCCACCGCGACACCACCGGCACCGGCGGCGCGTACACCCGTAGCGCGTTCGTCAAGGACTTCCTGTCCTTCATGTCAGGCCGCCGGCGCTCGACCCCGTACGACCCACTGCTCGCCCAGGCGTGAAGCCGACAGAACACCAGGCACCAGGCGCGGTCTCAGCGGCTGAAGACGAGTTCGGCCTGGTCGCGCTTGGTGGTGTGCAGGTCCCAGTAGACCGGGGAGATTTCCTCGGGCTGAGCCGTCGGGAATCCGGGGACGGCCGGCGTGCCGATCGACACGTCGATGCCGACATGGGCGGCCTGCACGCCGGTGCCGTCCAGTTCCTTGTGCAGGTTGATCACCCAGTTACGCAGCGCCGCAGCGGCGGCGTTGACGTTGCCGACCTGCGGGACGGGGTCGATCGAGCCCGCGCCGGTGGTGTAGAGCAGGGTGCCGGTGCCGACCTCGCGCATCGTCGGCAGGACCGCACGGGTGGCGGCGATGGCGCCGTAGAGCTGGAACTCGATCTCGTGTTGCACATGGGCGGGTTCGGTCTCGATCGGCGTGGTCAGCACAGTGGAGCCCATGGTGCCCACCGGGGAGTACTCCAGGACGTCGATGCCGCCGAACCGGGCGGCGGCGTCTTTGAGGGCTTGAGCGAGGGCGTCGCGATCGAGTACGTCCGCGGGGAACGCGGCAGCGGTGATGCCCTCAGCGGTGAGCGTGCCGACGTGATCGTCGAGCTTGGTGCGGTTCCGGGAGATCAGGGCGACGTCGAAACCCCGCGAGCCGAAGGTACGAGCGATGGCGAGGCCCAACTGAGGGCCGGCTCCGACAATGGCGATGCTGGTCACAACGATCCTTTCGTAGAACGCCGTCGAGGCGACGGACGCGTCAAGAGGACGGGACGTTACGGAAAGGGCTATCCGTTTCAGGATTCCGATCCGGATAGCCCTTTCCGTTTCGATGCGACCACCGTAGCACAGGAAATGGATAGGCCTTTCCGATTGCTAGACTGCCCGTCATGAACCCCGGCCACCAACACCCCGACGCCCCCGACGCCCAGCCTGTGCGCAGCGACGTCGAGCGCAACCGCGGCCGGATCCTCGCCGCCGCGCGCACCGTGTTCGGACGCGACGGCCTGGGCGCGTCCATGGCCTCCGTGGCACGCGAAACGGGCGTCGGGATCGCCACCGTCTTCCGTCACTTCCCCACGAAGGAGGAGCTGGTCGCCGCCGTCTTCTCCGACCGCATGGACGCCTACGCCGACGCGGTCGCCACCGCCCTCGTCGACCCGGACCCCTGGCACGGCTTCGTCGGCTACATCGAGGCCGCCTGCGCGATGCAGGCCGCCGACAACGGCTTCGCCGACGTCCTGACCATGACCTTTCCCACCGCCAGGGCCATGGAGGAGCGCCGCAACGAGGCGTACGAGGGCATGGTGGAGCTCATCGGCCGCGCCAAGGCCACGGGCCGGCTGCGCGAGGACTTCGACCCCTCGGATCTGGTGCTGCTGCACATGGCGAACCTCGGCGTCGTCAACGCCTGCGGCGATGCCGCTCCCGATGCCTGGCGACGCGTCGTCGCGCTGATGATCCAGTCCTTCGAAGCCCCGGCGCGAGCCCCCCTGCCCTCCTCGCCCGAGCACGACGCCCTCTACAAGGCCATGCTCCGCACCGCCCCGGCGGGCAGGACCGCACAGAAGCCCGACCAGAACCGCTGACCCCTGAGCACCCTCCGTCAGCTGACGGAGGGTGCTGCCAGCAGGTCCTGGCAGGCGGCCAGGGGAAGCGAGGATGTGCAACCGGTCTCGGCGGCGGGACTGGTCCATCCACACCGACACCACCACTCCCCCGGCGGACTTGAAGCCGCTCCGGGAGTCCCCCAGCGACCGTGCCGTGCCGCACGGATCGACCTGCTCGACGAAATGGCCAAAGGCCGTGGGTTCGAGTTCTCCGAAACACCCCTTGGGCGACCCTTAGGCGGCCTACGCGGTTGTGGCGATGCCGCCGTCGACGGGGATCACGGCGCCCGTCAGGTATGCGCCTGCCCGGCCGGCGAGGAACACGGCGACACCCGCCATGTCGTCGTCGCGGCCGATCCGGCGTAGTGGGGCCGACGCCGCGATCGCCTCGCCGAACTCATCGAGGGTCGCCGCCATCATCGTCGAGGGGAACGGTCCCGGCGCCACGGCGTTCACGGTGACGTGCTGCGGTCCTAGTTCCCTGGCGAGCACTCTGGTGAGTTGATGCAGCGCGGCCTTGCTGCTGGAGTACGAGTAGTTGGGCCGCTGGGGGATGTGGATGGCGGCGATGCTGCCGATGTTGATGATCCGCGCGGGATCGTCGGCGGTGCCCGCCTTGCGAAGTGCGGGCAGCAGCGCCTGGACCAGCCAGAACGGCGACTTCAGGTTGAGGTCGACGACCGTGTCCCAGGCCGCGTCCGGGAACGTCGCCAGCGGCTCGTCCCACATGGCGCCCGCGTTGTTGACGAGGATGTCGAGAGGCTCCGAGTCGGCGGTGACGAGGTCGGACAGTCGCCGGCACTCGTCGTGGCGGGACAGGTCGGCGGGGATGGCCCGCACCTCACCGAATGTGGACAGCTGTTCCTGCGCCTGAGCGCACGCTTCCGCGTTGCGTGAGCTGATGACCACGCGGGCGCCCGCCTGGAGAAGGCCACGCGCGATCATCATCCCGATGCCTCTGGTGCCACCGGTGACGAGCGCGCGCTTTCCAGACAGATCGAAAAGTTCCGCATGCGTTGTGAATGGGTTGTCTACCACTTGCCGTCTTTCTCGTTGGTCGTGCGGGATGATGCGACGAGCGTCGGGAGTTCGGTTCCGCTGTCGGTGTTTTCATCACGACTTCGCCGGGCCGTGGTGGCTGACCGCAGAAGAAACTCATGCCCATGCAGCCGGTATAGAAGTCAGGCAGCTTTCCGGGACACCGGCGAAACCCTGGCGATACCGGCATGCCCGCAACGCTATGGCCTTGGCGTGCACTCCAAGCAAGCGGAACAGGCAGAAAATCGGCAGGGTGCTCCCGCGGGGCGGCGGCCGCACCCCTGGGCGCCGCCGAGCCGTGGGGCCGCGCGGGCATGGCCTCGACTGCCCGGGTACCGCTGTGCGGCATGAGCAAGGCCGGGCGCACGAAGAGAGCCATCACTGATCCGGACCAAGGGCTCTTACCGCTCCTGGCGCCTCACCCTCACGCTCAATATCGGCAGCAATTCGTGCACGCTCCGTCTCGTACTCTTCCTTGATTACCGTTCGTTCCGTCTCGCGTTCAGTTCCGCGACTCGACACCAGCGACTTCGCACCACGGAATCGAGCTCCTGCTGACCAAAGTACGGAATTGCATTCCCGTCTCCGTCAGTAGCACCCGGCCGTAGATGCCATTGACCATGCCGAACAACACGGTCATCGAGAAGACGCCGAAACTGCCACTCAGCCGCGTCCACGCCACTCGCGTCGATATCGCCGGAGGGCGACAGCGGTCCCGGATCCAGCGAAGGCACAGGCAGTGGCCGGGCCCTTTCCGGAGCCGACACCGGTGACGAAGGCGGCCTGGCCATCGGCCCGGTGCTCGGCCGGGAGCCCCGTTGGACGCAGCCGATGCCGCGCAACCAGCAGATTGAGCGGAACTTCCGTGCCCTCGCCGAGCCTCCCCGGCGTTGTTGGTTGTTCTGCTTCGACGACACCGAAGTTCTGGAACAGAACAGGTCGGCCAGGAGACCAGGAAACTCTTTCCGTGCTGTCAGTGGTCTCTGTTAGCTTCAGGCGCTCGTGTGATCCACGAGCATCAAGTACTCACAGGGGAGGGCCACTTGACCAGATTCACAAGGACAGGCAGACGCAGACGCACGGTGGTGGGGGGCTGTGCGGCGGCGCTGTTGGCCACGGCTGCCGGGACGGCGTACGCGGTGGACAACCTGCCGCCGAATCAGCCGCTTGTCCAAGACCTCCAGTCGGGAGGCAAGGCATGCGCGACCGGTGACGACACACCGTACGTTTCGACGCCGCCCAGGCTCAGCGCAGTGCTGTACGACCCGGAGGAGGACAACCAGCCCTCCGAAGACAGCCCGCTCAGTGGCGAGTTCGAAGCCTGGTGGACGGACGCGGCCGGAGTGCAACAGCAGCGTACCTACACCACCGTCACTCTTTCCTCGGGGTCGCGCCAGTACTGGACGATGCCGAACGACATCCCGGCGAACACCGTCGTCTCCTGGCATGTCCGCGCGAACGACGGCAAGGCGACCTCCACGTGGAGCGACGAGGGCGACGGCTCGGTCTGCTCCTTCGTGTACGACGACGTGAGCCCGGAGAAGCCGACGATCGCCTCTCCCGAATACCCCAACCCGGAGGACGTGTTCTGGGTGGACGGAGTGGGCGTCTACGGCCACTTCACCGTGGACTCGCCTTCCGACGACGTGGTGTCGTACACGTACGGCTTCACGGGCGGCCCTTACGGCACCGTCTCCGCGGAACGGCCGGGCGCGGCCGTGACCATTCCGTACCTCCCGCTCTCCGAGGGACCCAAGTCGCTGACGGTCCGCGCGATCGACCGGTCGGGCCGAAGCAGCGGGGAGTCGCATTACGACTTCAACGTGAAGGCCGGCCGCGCTCCCGTCGCCCGCTGGAAGCTGGACGACCCGGCGGACTCCCAGTCGGCCGCCGCCGAGAGCGGCACCGCCGCCCGTGCCGGGACCGGCGTGACCTTCGGCGGCCCGGCGCCCACCGGCACCACGGCCACCGCCACGGTCGGCCTCGACGGCAGCGACCACGCCTTTCTCACCCCGGACGCCCCGGCGACCGACATCCGTAAGACCTTCGCGGTGAGCGCGTGGGTACGGCCCGCCGAAACCGACCGGAACATGACCGTCGTCAGCCAGGATGCCGACGGGGCGCCCGGCTTCGACCTCGGGCTGCGCCACCAGGACTCCGGGCCCGCCTGGTCGTTCGCGATCGGCGGCGCGCAGGTGTCCGGCGGCGCCCCCGAGACCGGCGAGTGGGCCCATCTGCTGGGGCTGTACGACGCCGAGACCGGAAAGGCGCGGCTGTACGTCAACGGCCACGAGGCCGGGACCGCGGCCGACGCGACTCCCGCCGAGGCGGCCGGCGCTTTCCAGATCGGGCGCGCCCTCAGGACTGCCGGCTATGGGGACCAGTGGCACGGGGACATCGGTGACGTACAGGTTCACGACCGGGTCGCGGTGCCGGACGAGGTAGCCGAACTGGCCTACCGCAAGCCGAAGTTGCTCGGCCACTGGTCGCTGGAGAACGCGACGGACGGGGCGAGCCCGGAGCAGTCGGGCGGCACGCCGCTGCGGCTCGGCACAGGGGCCTCGATCTACCGAGGCTCCGACGACTCCTGCATCCCGGACATCGACCCGGACTGCACCTACGTGCCGCCGCCACTCGTCGGTGACGGGCACCTGCTGCTGGACGGCGAGAGCGGGTACGCCGCTGCCGACGGGCCCGTCGTGGACACCGGGGACAGTTTCACTCTCGGCGTCGTCGTACGCCTCGCGGACTCCGAGCCCGCCCACCCGATGACCGTGCTCTCGCAGGCCGGCGAGCACACCGACGCCTTCAAGGTGCGCTACGAGCCGTCCACGCACGCCTGGCAACTGGTGATGCCGGAGAAGGACGAGGCCGGAGCCCCCGAGAAGGTGGTGTCCCAGATCGTGGGCGCGGACGGAGGCGAGGGCCAAGGCCATCGCCTCGCCGTGGTCTACGACGACGCCACCGACACGATCAAGCTCTACCTCGACGGCTATACCAACGCCGAGGCGACCGCGAGCCTCCCCAACGGCTGGCACAGCACCGGTGCCCTCCAGATCGGCAGGGCCAGGTCCGGTGACAGCTGGGGCGAGTACCTGCATGGCGACGTGGACGAGGTACAGGCCTACTCCGGCGCGCTGAGGGACGGCGACATCATCGGCCTGGGGCACGGTACGGATCCTTGTCTGTGCTGAGACGTCATCCGCTTGTCGATCACAGGGCTGGCCTGGTCGAACAGGGTTCCTGATCGGGTGATCGCGTGAAAGCCGACGCATGACAGCAGGGCCTCTTGGTAGTTCGGGGTTGCGAACCAAACCGATCGCCAGGAGGCCCTGTCGCCGCAGTTTTTCGCGTCCGCGCGTGTGGAGTCCAACTCGGCGTCCCTGTCGTGTGACTGCCTCGCGCACAGGTCCGGCGACGCGGCGGACGGGCCGGACCGCATCCCGAGTCATGGCTCCGCATGACGGAGGCGGAGTGGCGGGTGGTGCGGCCGTTGCTGCCGGTTCCGGCCTGGCTGTTGGCCGGCAGCGTCTCGTAGTCACGCACCAGGTGACGCAGCCCCTCCACCTCGCCGGGACGGCCTCCAGCCCCAGGGCTGCGGCCAGTTGCCGGCAGCGCATGCCCTCCCGGCCGGCTTCCGACTCCAGCACCGCCACGATCCGCCGGTAGTCAGGCGCAAGGACCGACGCCGCCACGCCATCCATCCGCCGCGGCACCCACAACCGCGCTGCGGGAAGTCAAGTGCCCGCTACCGGCGCCCGCGGGCACTCGACGAGGCCCGCGAACTGGTGGCCGTGGGCGCTCTGGACATCGGCCTACGGCTTGACAATCGCGGGCGCGGCGACCGACGACCACAGCACTGGGGCGTACGGGTGACCGTCGCCGGCTACCTCATCGACACCTCCGCCCTCGCCCGTGTCCTGCTCCGCCAGAACACCGCCGAACGGGAGGCAGGATCACCGCCGGCCTCGTCGCGAGCTGCGACATCACCCAGCGCCTCCTCGACGGGTGCGAGCTCCGGGTCCGACGGGGACGGGTGGTCAGCCGCGTTGCCTGCGGGCGCGCAGGGTGGCCCAGTGGCGCAGGCGCTCGGTGATCTGGGCTTCGTAGCCGTTGCGGGTGGGCTGGTAGTACGTCTCGCGGTCCATGTCGTCGGGGAAGTAGTCGTCGCCGGAGAAGCCGTCGGCTGTGTCCGGGTCGTACTGGTAGTCCTTGCCGTAGCCGAGGTCTTTCATCAGCCGGGTCGGGGCGTTGAGGATGTGGGCGGGCGGCACGAGTGAGCCGGTGTGCCGGGCTGATCGGTGTGCGGCGTTGAAGCCGCGGTAGACGGCGATGGACTTGGGGGCGGTGGCGAGGTAGACGACGGCCTGGGCGATCGCCAACTCGCCCTCGGGGGAGCCGAGTCGCTCGTACACGTCCCAGGCGGCGAGTGCCTGCTGGACGGCGTGCGGGTCGGCCATGCCGATGTCCTCGTTCGCGAAGCGGACCAGGCGGCGGGCGACGAACAGCGGGTCCTCGCCGCCGTCGAGCATGCGGGCGAGCCAGTACAGGGCCGCGTCCGGGTCGGAGCCGCGCATCGACTTGTGCAGCGCGGAGATCAGGTTGTAGTGGCCCTCCTGCGCCTTGTCGTACAGCGGGGCGCGCTGCTGGATGTGGTGGGCGAGCCCGGCGGTGTCCAGGGTGGTTTCGGTGACCGGGAGGGCTTGGAGCTGTTCGGCCATGTTGAGGAGGTAGCGGCCGTCGCCGTCGGCCATGGCGATCAGGGCGCGGCGGGCGTCGTCGTCCAGGGGCAGATGGTGGCCGGTGAGCTGCTCGGCGCGGTCGAGGAGCGTGGACAGCGCGGCTTCGTCGAGGCGTTTGAGGACGAGGACCTGGGTGCGGGAGAGGAGGGCGCCGTTGAGTTCGAAGCTCGGGTTCTCCGTGGTGGCGCCGATCAGGGTGACGGTGCCGTCCTCGACGTAGGGCAGGAAGCTGTCCTGCTGGGCGCGGTTGAAGCGGTGGATCTCGTCGACGAACAGCAGGGTGCCCTGGCCGATGCCGCGTCGGCTTCGTGCGGCGGCGAAGACCTTGCGCAGATCGGCCACGCCGGAGAAGGTGGCCGACACCGGCTCGAAGGCCAGGTTGCCGGCGTCCGCGAGGAGCCGGGCGATGGTGGTCTTCCCGACGCCGGGCGGGCCCCACAGGATGGCGGAGCCGAGGCGCTGCTGGGCGACCATGCGGCCCAGCGGGGCGTCCCGGGCAAGGAGGTGGTCCTGCCCGACGACATCTTCCAGCCGGGTGGGGCGCAGGCGGTCGGCGAGGGGCCGGGCGGGCTCCTCGCCGAAGAGCGGCAGGGTCGCTTCGGTCGGTTCCATCGGTCTCTCGGGTGGTGTGAGGCGGGCGTCCGCGGATGTGACGAGCCTTGCACGGGACACTGACAGGCGGGGGCTCAGCCGCTCGCGGGGAAGCTCGCGGCGCTCATCGGACACCGGGGCGGTCGCGTCGCGGCAGCCGCTTGGTGACCAGGTCGTAGGAGTTCTCGACCGCGTCGGTGACCAGCCGCTCGGTGATGCCGGGACCAGGCCCGAGGGAGATCCAGTGCCGTTTGTCGAGGTAGTGGCCCGGGGTGATCGAGGCGTAGCCGCGTACGTGAGCGCGGGCGTGTTCGGGTTCGCACTTGACCGTGATGATCTGCTCGTCCGGGTCGTCGGTGACGATCAGGAACACCCTGCCCGCGACCTTGTACACGTCGAGTCCGGGAGTGAAGGGGTATCCGTGGCTGACGTCGGGGAGGGTCAGTGCCGCCCGGCGGGCCGTGTCCTGGAGCCGGTCGCCGGCCGCGCTCATCGGGCCGCCCGCCTTCCGCTGCCGTACGTGTTCGGGTCGACGGGCTGCTCCGCCTTGGGCAGGTGAGCGACGACGAGCCGGTACGACTCGGTGACGAGTTCCCCGACGAGCTCCTTGTCGACGCCTGCCCCGCCCTCCAGCGTGATCCAGTGCTTCTTGTTCATGTGGTAGCCCGGGGTGATGTGGCTGTACTGCTCCCGCAGGGCGTGGGCCTCACCGGGGTCCGCCTTGAGGATCACGACGGGACGCCCGGGGACCTCGGTCATCAGCATGAAGACCTTGCCGCGCACCTTGTAGACCTCCCAGTCGGGGCCGAAGGGATGCTCCAGCGCTGCTCCGGGAAGTCCTTCGGCGCAGTCGACGGCGGTCTTGTGCAGATCCGTTCCGTTCATGGGGCGGTGCCTTCCTCAAGAGGGTGGTCGCGGCGGCACGTCCCATCCTTCCCTCGAACCCGACAAGGAGGCCGGTAGGCTGCGGACACGTGATGGTCGACAAGCGACACTCCGGGCCGAGCAGGCAGGCCGGACCAGCTGAGGTTCCGCTGTACGGTTTCCAGCCCCCGGTCGGTACTCCCTACGGCCTGGAGGTGAGCACCGTCGAGGACTTCTTCGCCCAGCACGACGACTGGCCGTGGAACCCGCCCCGTCCGGGACGTGCCACCTTCCACTACCTGATCCTGGTCACCGAGGGTGAGTTGCGGCACGACGTCGACTACGTCACGCGGACGGTGGCCCCCGGCCAGTGGCTGTGGGTACGTCCCGGGCACGCGCAGTGCTGGCATCCGCCCGGCGCGGCCCGCGGCCCGTTCATCCTGTTCGAACCGGGCGTGCTGCGGCCCGACCTCGCCCGTCTCCTGGCCCCGCTCACCGCGCACGAGGCCCCCGCCGTGCTCAGCCCGCACCCCGACGACACCGCCTGGCTCCAGCAGACGGCACTCCAGCTACTGGACGAACACCGCGCACTGGGGCGCCGCCCCCTCGACGTCCACCACGCCCTGCGTCGCAGCCTGCTCGAATCGCTGTTGCTGCGCCTGGCCAACTCCCCGGACATCGCCCTCGATGGCACGGCCGCGGCCGGCACGGGCCGTGCCGACAGGTACGGACGCTTCCTGGACGCCCTGGAGCTGCACTTTCGCGAGCTGCACCAAGCCGCGGACTACGCCGAACTGCTCGGCTGCTCGGTCCGCACCCTCAGCCGTGCCGCCCGGGACGCCACCGGCAAGGGGGTGCGTGAACTCATCGACGAGCGGCGCCTCCTGGAAGCCCGGCGCCTGCTGGGAGCTGCCCGGTGGGATGCCCGGACGGTGGCCGTCCACCTCGGCTTCACCGACCCCGCGAACTTCGGCCGCTTCTTCCGCGACCGCACCGGCCTCACCCCGGCCGCGTTCGCAGTCCGGGACGCAAGGCGCGGGTAGGTCTACCAACTGGGCTGGGGTCAGACCCAGTTGGGGGCATGCTCTTCGGCGTAGCGGGCGCCGAATCCACCGTTCGGGAGGATCTCGCGGATCGCGGCGAGGTCGGCCTCGGTGAGGGCGACGTCGGCGGCGCCGGCGTTCTCCTCCATACGGGCGGCGCTGCGGGTTCCCGGGATCGGGACGATCTGGTCGCCCTGAGCGAGCAGCCAGGCCAGGGCGAGCTGGGAGACGGTGACGCCCTTGGAAGTGGCCAACTTGCCGAGTCGATCCACGGCGTCCACGTTCTTCTCGAAGTTGCCGGACTGCCAGCGCGGGTCGGTGTTGCGCATATCGGTGGCGTCGTACTGTCCCGCGGGCTTCGCGGTACCGGTGATGAAACCGCGGCCGAGGGGCGAATAGGGGACAAAGCCGATGCCGAGCTCCTGGAGGAGCGGGAAGAGGTGTTCGACCTCGCGCTCGAAGAGCGAGTACTCGGTCTGCAGGACCGAGACCGGCTGGACGGCGTGCGCCTTGCGGATCGTCTCCGGGCCCGCCTCGCTCAGGCCGAAGTACTTCACCTTGCCCGCGTCGATCAGTTCCTTGACGGTGCCTGCGACCTCCTCGATCGGCACGTCCGGGTCGACCCGGTGCTGATAGAAGACGTCGATCTGGTCGACGCCCAGGTAGCGCAGGCTGTTGTCGGCGACCTTGCGAATGTTGTCGGGGCGACTGTTGAGGGCACCGAATCCCTGGGACAGGTCGGACAGGTCGAACCCGAACTTGGTGGCCAGGACCACCTCGTCGCGGAAGTCCTTGACCGCCTTGCCGACCAGGATCTCGTTGGAGCCGGTGCCGAAGCCGTAGAGCTCGGCGGTGTCGAAGAAGGTGACGCCCAGGTCATGGGCGCGGCGGATGGCGGCGACACCCGCCTCCTCGTCACCCGGGCCGTAGGCCATGGTCAGGCCCATCGAGCCGTAGCCGATCACCGAGACAGTCAGGCCCTGAGTGCCGAGTGTCCTGTGCTGCATGAGGATCTCCCTGACGTTAAACCAAACAGTTCGGTTTGAAGCCTATGCCGACCACCGCCCGTCGTCAAACCAAACGGTTTGGTCGGATGGTTTGGAGGTATGAGCCCCTCAATCCGTGCAGACTCGGTCCGTGACCGGATCGCCAAGGCCGCTGATCGTCGTGGAAGCATCGAACAGCCGGGGATGGCCCGCTGCCGCTCGTCTCCCTGGGGGCGGTCACCTGCACCGCGCTCACCCTCGGTGGTGGCGCCTGGCTCGCGGGTTTGCTGTAGCAGCGCTGAGGCGCGATGCGGATTTTTCGGAGTTCGGCGGCCCGAGGCTCAGCGCGGGCGGGGGAAAAGGCGCTCGACGGCGGTGACCAGGGCCGCACGGCGTGCGCCGACGGAGGTGTCTGCGGCCAGCTTGGCCGCGGCGGCGCCGATCTCCGGCTGACCTGCCCAGGTGGTGGCGATCTGGTTGATCAAGGCGAGTACGTCGACCGGATCCCAGGCGGGATCGATCAGGCCGGCGCGCTGCGCGTCGCGGAGCTGTTCGACCTTGCCGGTGATGGTGGTGAGCAGGGGGTCAACCGTGTCGCTGTCGGCTTCGCCGTCGGCGAGTTCGAGGCGGCCCCAGGTGATGAGCCGATAGTGGTCCGGGTGGGCCGTGAAGTGGTCGAAGAGGATGCCTGCGTAGCCGGGCAGGTCCGCAGGGTCCATGCGGGTGGCCTCGATGAGCGCGGCCGTTTCGTGCCCGGTGATGTGGTGGTAGAGGGCCTCTTTGCTGCTGAAGTAGGCGTAGACCCGTTCCTTGCTGGTCCGCGCCTGCTTGGCGAGGCGGTCCACTCGGGCGCCGGCGATGCCGTATCGGGCGAACTCATCCTTCGCCGCGGCGAGGATCCGCTGCCGGGTGTCGGCGGTAGGGGAGTTCGAGGTCTTCTTACGGGAGACGGCGGAGCGAGGCATAGGGACAAGATAGGCGACCAAACAGTTCGGTTTGCGAGCCGTGCAGTCAGATCTCCTCTCCCGGGGTCGGGCGATCCGAAACGCGGAACGGCCACGAACCCGGCGCCCACGGCCTGTTCGGACCGGTTCCGAGGCGGGTTCGTGGCGATGGGCGGCGGCCCGGGTATCAGCGGCTGATGCTGCGGAAGGGCTTGAAGTCGGTGCCCTTGCCTCCGAGGAACGTGTCGCGGAACTTCTGGGTGAGGTTGCCGACCATCGTGAGCTGGATCATCTCGGCGGCCTCGGCCCAGTCCTTCTGGCCGTCGGCGGTGAGTTCCATGTGCTTCCAGACGGCCTCCTCGTTCTCGTAGTGCTCGTGCTGGAAGTACGAGCCGTCGGGCGCCTGGAAGATCTCGTAGCCGAGGATGTACGGCTCCTGGGCCTCGGTGACCGGGAGGACCTTGGCCAGATAGTCCTGGAAGCGGTCTTCCATGCCGGGCTTCACGCGGTAGTGGAACAGGGCGTACACGACGGTGTCGCTCATCGACTTCTCCTTGCTGCGTTCGTCGTTCGGTCGGCGCAGCGACGAGCCGCTGCTGCCCGCGGCCCGGGGGGGCTCCGCGATCGGCGGCAGGCCAGTGGCGGCGCGGCGACCGCTGAAGAGCCTCTGCGGTACTCAGCCCGACCCACCCCCAAACCAAACCGATTGGTATTGACCGTACGCGTGGCCCACTCCATTAGTCAAACCGAACCGTTTGGTATGGCATCTCGCAGGGATTCATCGGGTCCGGAGCGGGCCCGGCGCCTGGACGGGCAGGTCACCGCGTTCCGCCATCGCGGAGACCTGGGACTTCGACAGTGAGGGAAGTACTGCCCTGCTGCAGCTTGGGGATTGCCCGTTCGACCGTGTCGGCGAGGGCGTCCCACTCGCGCGGGCGGTAGCCGTTGCGGTGATTGACTCTCTCCTCCCTGGCCTCCTCCGCGAGGCATGCACGGGCAGACTGTCAGGTGCGAGGAGATCGAGTTGACGTGCGCGATGACCTTGTCGCGTTCCGCGATCAGTTCTCAGTCGTCCAGGACGACGACGTGCTTGCCCGGCGTGGTACCGGATTCGAGGTCGGCCTGGGCGTCCCGGACCTGCTCCAGGCCGTGGTAGACCTTCGCGACCGGGACGTTGAGGCGTCCGGCGGCGATGGCCTGGAGCTGGTGGGCGAAGACGTCGGCCGGGAGGTCGCCGGCCTGACCGCCGTAGGAGGTCAGGCGTACCCCGAAGGGGATCATGAACGGGGTGAAGTCCGGGATGGACCACTGGCCTGCCAGGGCTCCGGTGAAGCAGACGGTGCCGTGCCGGCGGACGGCGTTGAGGGTGTCGGGGAGGACCGAGCAGCCGACCAGTTCCAGGGCGGCGTCGACGCCGTCCGGGATCAGCTCGCGCACCTGGTCGGCGAGGGTGCCGTTGTCGACGAGGGGATGGTCGACGCCCGCGGCCCGCAGTTCCCCGGCCCGGCCGGGGCTGCGGGTGGTGGAGATGACGGTGGCGCCGAGGTCCTTCGCGATGGTGGCCGCGCTCAGCCCGACCGTGGAGGTGCCGCCGCGGATCAGCAGCGTCTGCCCGGCCTTGAGGTCCAGGCCGCGGGTCAGGGATCCGTAGGCGGTCTGGAACATCTCGGGCAGCGCGCCGACGACGTCCCACGGCAGGCTGGTCTCGAACGGGATGACCTGCCCGGCGGGGACGGTGACGTACTGGGCGTACGCGCCGTCGTACGAGCGGCCCATGCCGCCCATCATCGTGGCCACCTGCTGTCCTGGCCGCAGCCCGCTGTCCTCGTCGGCCTCGTCGACCACGCCGACGCCCTCGATGCCGGGCACGCGCGGGTAGGTGACCTCCGCGTCCGACTCGCCCTTGCGGGTGGTGACCTCGGACTCGTTGACGCCGAACGCCTTCACCCTGATCCGCACCCAGCCGGGCTTGCGGACGGGCACCGGCACATCCTTGATCTCCAGTGCGTCGATGCCGCCGGGCCGGGTGACGACGACGGCCCGCATCGTCGCCGGTGCGGCGTCGCCGGCTGCTTTCGGTTGGCTCATACCGAGTTCCTCACTCTGCGTCGCCCCCTTGGTGCGCTGTTCCGGATGGCGTCCCGCCGGCCGTCAGGGACGGTCGATGCCCTCCCACAGGCCGAGGGCCTGCTGGTAGTGGGCGGTGGCCTCGAAGGGCGGGTTGCCGACGCTTCCCGAGGTGGGCTTGTCCGTGACGGCGGGCCACAGACGGGACCGCTCACCGGTGGCGAAGTCGAGCACGATGTCGCGGATCCGCGTGTCACGCTCGGCCTGTTCGGCACTGCGGCCCGGCTGTTCCTGGCCGACCAGGGCGTACATCTCGGTGCCGTGCACCGCGGGCGCGCCCTCGGCTGGCCCGATCGTCAGGAGATGGGCATTGCCGCCCGCGGCGGCGTGCGCCAGGGCGCCGCGGGCGGCCGGGAGCGCGAAGAGGTAGTCCGCCATGACCGCGGCGCGGACCTCGGCCGGGGTACGGCCGCCCTGGTCGTAGGCGTCGACGATCTTCCGCGCGCGGGAGCGGGAAATACGCCACCCCGCGACCTCGTCGACGACGCGGTCGAGGGTGTGCGGGTCGAAGCGGTCGAGGTCGTTCGCCACCCACCACCCCATGTCGTCACTCGCCATGCTCAGCAGCACGTCGACATCGCGATGCGCGCCCGAGGCGAGGACGTCCATGGGATGGGCGTGCACCACCGCGCCGGGCTGCCCGATGTCCAGGACGACTCCGGTGGCCTTGTTGTCCACCCCGCCGCGGACTCCGAGATCCGTCGGGGCGACCTTGCGCAGGGCGCCCGTCAGGGAGACCGCGTCGAGGTCGAGCAGCTTCTCCGGGTTGTCCGCCACGCCGAGTTCGGTGACGAACAGGTGCGCGAGCTCCTCGGCCCACCAGGCCGGGACGCTACGAGCGGGCCCGCCGGAGAACCCGGCCAGTCGCCGGTACAGGCCGTCGGCGGAGGAGGCGCCGAGCAGACCGAAGGTGGAGTAGGCGCCGGCGCTGTGGCCGTAGACGGTGACGTTGTCGGGGTCGCCGCCGAAGTGGGCGATGTTCCGCCGGATCCAGGTGAGCGCGGCGATGACGTCCTGCAGGAAAAGGTTGCCGGCCTCGGCGAGCCGCCCGCCGTATTGCGAGAGCGAGAGCGCGCCCAGGGCGCCGAGCCGGTAGTTGACCGACACGCTCACCACGCGCCCCGACGCGGCCAGACCGGAGGCGTTGGAGGTGATTTGCGTGTTCGCGCCGAACTCGAATCCGCCGCCGTGGATGTACACGGTCACCGGGAGCGCCTTGGCGGCCGGCTGCTCAGGGGCCCACACGTTCAGGTTCAGGCAGTCCTCGCCCATCCCGCTGTCCGCTTCGAGCCAGTCGCCGCTGTCGGGCTGGACAGAGACGACGCCCTTGCGGTCATAGGGTCGGTCTGGATCGAAGTCCGCGACCACGGGGCGGCGATACCGCTCGGCGGTGGCGTAGGGGATCCCCCACCAGGACCGCACCCCTGGTGCGGTCGGAGCCTTGGGAGCGGTAGCGGTCATGACATGTCCTTCCAGCGCGGTTCGGGCGTTCGGGCGTTCGCGCGGTGCTTCGGCGGCTTGTTACTCGCGGTGACGTCTCCCATCGTTTCCCGGGATCCGAGAAAATGGCCGGCGGGTGGCGGTCACCCGGTGGTCATCAGGTGACACTTCGGCAACAAGATCTCGGTGCAGGCCATGAGCTTCTCCTACATGACCGACGGCCGGATCGTCGGCGAACGCGGCCGGCCTGACCTCCCGCGAGAGGTCGGTCTCTTCGAGGGAGATACGGCAGGAGGCGGCGCCCCTGGCCCGGATGGCTGTCGCCGGTCGTCAGGGCGGCCTGGCCCAGGGAGCCGCTGAACAGAACCAGATCCTCGGCGGTGAGACCGGGGCGCGGCAGGCCGTCGTTCGTCGCGAACCTCGCCCGGCTCGCGATCGCGGTCGGCCGACGCCCTCCTGTCCACATCCCGCGGCCCCCAGGCCCTGGCAGAGACGGTGGCCGAGCTCGGCCGGCGAGCCCGCGCCACGACACCCGACGAGGCGGCCCGCGCCGGTGACCGGGTCGTGGTGAGCATCCCGCCGGCTCCTTGCCGGGAGCTTTCCCGCCGCCGCACTGTCGGGCGAGGTCGTGCTCGACATCGGAGCGTCCGTGACGCGCCGTACGACGAACCCGACGACGGCCGCGTCGGCCTTGTCGAGCCACGTCACGTCGTCGGCGATCACCAGCGGCGCGCGCTCGGCGGCCCTGGGCAGCGGACCACGTCTCGCCTCAGCGACGAAGCGGTACCGACCTGAACGACCGCTCGCCAACAGGGAACTCCACAATCAGGCCGGCCCGTACGAGGGCGCCAGACCTCCTGCCGGAACAGCCGGACACCGAGCCGTTGGCTCGACTGGAGGAGAAGGACGCGGAGCTGGAGGCCGTCCGGCGGCCAACCGCGAGCCGACCCGGACCCTGGGCCAGAAAGAAGCCGCGCACCGCCAGCCGGGGCCCGACCGGCCCGTCGTCCAGCTTCCAGTCGAGGTAGCCCTTGGTCGCGGAAGGTGCGCTCCGGCGGGGCGCCTCCCATGTCGACAGCCGCCCCGAAGCGACCGACGCGACCACGATCGCTCGCTCTTGCGCAGCCCGAGCGACAGCAAATACTTGGCTAGCCACATGTTTGCTGTTACCTTGATTATGTGTCCAGCCACCTAAATGGGTGGCGACACGAGAGGAGTCGTCATGAAAGCCATCCTGTTCGACCGTTTCGGAGGCACGGACGTGCTGCACGAGGCGGACATCGAGGTCCCGCAGCCCGGCCCCGGGCAGATCCGCGTCCGCGTCAGGGCGGCCGGGCTGAACGCGCTGGACGGCAAGATCCGCTCCGGGACGATGGAGGCCGCGTTCCCCACGCCGCTCCCCGCCGTCCCCGGTGCCGAGCTCGCCGGCGTGGTGGACGCCCTGGGTGAGGGCGTTCGGGACGTGCGGGTGGGTGACGAGGTGCTGGGCTGGTCGGACACCGGCTCGTACGCCCAGTTCGCGCTGGCCACCACCGTGGCCCCCAAGCCCGCCGGCCTCGACTGGCAGCACGCGGTCGCGCTGCCGGTGGCGGGCGAGACGGCCGAGCGGGTCCTGGACCTGCTGGGCGTCGCCGCCGGGGAGACCGTACTGATGCACGGCGCGGCCGGAGCGGTCGGCACCCTGGCGGTCCAGCTCGCCACGGCCCGCGGAGCGCGTGTCATCGCCACCGCCGGCCCCGCGAACCAGGACTACCTCACCTCGCTCGGCGCCACCGCGACGGTTTACGGCGAGGGCCTGGTCGAGCGGGTCCGGGCGCTCGCCCCCGACGGCGTGGACGCGGTGTTCGACCTGGCCGGGAAGGGAGCCCTGGAGGACTCCATCGCCCTGCGCGGCGGCACCGAGCGCATCGTCACCATCGCCGACTTCCGCGCGCGACAGTTCGGCATCACCTTCTCCAGCGGCGGCCAGGAACGCTCGGCCGCCCGCCTGTCCGCCCTGGCCCAGGACGCCGCGACCGGCAAGGTCGTCACCACCGTCACCGCCTACCCGCTCGACCAGGCCGCCACGGCCCAGCAGGTCAGCGACGCCGGCCATGTCCGGGGCAAGCTCGCCCTCACCCTCGACTGATCACGCCCGCCTCTCCCCCTTGTTCTTCCCTCTTGTTCCGATCGTCACCTGACCGTCACCGCACCGAAGGACCACTCATGCTGCACGCCCTGTGGACACCGACCACCGTCGGCGACATCCCCCTCCCGCACCGCCTGGTCATGGCCCCCATGACCCGTGACCGCTCCACCCCCGAAGGCGTACCGACCGAGCTGAACGCCGAGTACTACGCCCAGCGGGCCTCGCACGCGCTCATCATCACCGAGGGCACCCAGCCCAACGCCGACGGCCAGGGCTACCTCCTCACCCCCGGCGTCCACAATGACGATCAGATCGCCGGATGGCGCAAGGTCACCGACGCCGTGCACGCGGCCGACGGCCGGATCGTCATCCAGCTGATGCACACCGGACGCATCTCCCACCCCGACAACACCCCTCACGGCCGTCAGCCCGTCGCCCCTTCGGCGGTCCAGCCGCAGGGCGCGATGTTCACCGCGTCCGGGCCCCAGGAGATGCCGACGCCCCGTGCGCTGTCGACGCAGGAGGTCGTGGCGACCGTCGACGACTTCCGCCGCGCCGCGGCGGCCGCCGTCGCGGCAGGCGCCGACGGCGTAGAGATCCACGGCGCCAACGGCTACCTCGTGCACCAGTTCCTCTCCGACAACACCAACCAGCGCACCGACCAGTACGGCGGCTCCATCGACAACCGCATCCGCTTCGCCGTGGAGGTCGCCACCGCGGTGGCCGAGGAGATCGGCGCCGACCGCACCGGCCTGCGCATCTCCCCCGGCAACCCCTACAACGACATCGCCGAGTCCGACACCGCCGAGCTGTATCCGGCGCTCCTGCGCGCCCTCAGTCCGCTCGGCCTCGCCTACCTCCACGTGATGCACGCGGGCGACGAGGAGCTGCTGGGCACCCTGCGCGCGCTGTGGCCGACCACGCTGATCCTCAACCGGGCCGGCACGGACCTGCCCACCCGCGCCAAGGACATCGACCACGGCACGGCCGACCTCGTCTCCGTCGGCGCCCTCGCGCTCGCCAACCCGGACCTGGTCGAGCGGCTACGCTCTGACGCGCCGCTGAACACCCCCGACCCGGCGACCTTCTACGGCGGCGGAGTGGCCGGCTACACCGACTACCCCACCCACACCGTCTGAGGAACCGCATCATGCCCGCCTCCACCCACCGCACCCCCTCTACGGCCAGCGAGGGGCCGATGAGCTACGCGATCTTCCAGCTCGCCCGCGCTCACCGCGCCCGCGCCGCCGCCATGCTCCGCGAGGTGGACCTGCATCCCGGTCAGGAACTGCTGCTGATGCAACTCCTCGACCGGGACGGCCAGACCCAGTCCGAGCTGCTCGAAAGCGTCGGCCTGGACCACTCCACGGTCTCCAAGTCCCTGCGCCGCATGCAGGACGCCGGCCTGCTCGTGCGCGAGCCGGCCGAACACGACCGGCGCGTCATGGTCGTCCACCTCACCGACAAGGGCCGTGCCATGCGCGAGCCCATCGCGGCCATGTGGCAGACCCTGGAGGAGACCTCCGCGCGGGACCTGTCGGCGCAGCAGGCGGAGTCCTTCGTCCGTATCGCCTACGCCATCGCCGACGCGATCAACAGCCGTGAAGTCGCGGCGGAAGAGTCCGAGTAACTCCCCTCGGCCTGCACCCCGGTTCGGGCCTGGAGTGCGCATCGTCTCCGGCGTTCCCGCGAAGTGGACAGTGCCGCAGCGCACTCGGCCCACGAAGGCCCGTACTGAACGGAGCCAGGCTCCCCGACTGTCGGAAGAAGCCCCGGCGAGCCGAGCCGGCGGATGCGGCGGAACCCGCCCGTTCAATCCCGTGCGTCGTGGGGAAACCGGGGTGAACGCGGCCTCAGCGTCAGGGGCGGGCACGTTCACCCCCGTGCGTCGGGGAAAGCCGGGATGAGCCGGGGCTTCATGGTGAGAGGCGGGCGCGAGCTGTCCCGGTGGGAAGCAGGACGGGATTCGTTCGGGGTGGGGCGACACCCGACGAGCCCTGCCCCGTCGCCGGCCGGCCC